>CANQDB010000010.1 GCA_947591175.1 uncultured Bacilli bacterium | reverse complement strand
AATTCAATCCCCTAACATAAAAAGTAACGGAAACAAATCTGTGTCATTGGATAAAAGAGAGCAAAAAATCTTTCTTAGTCATTTCACCACCTCCTTTCGGAGGCAAGCACTCAACTGTTAATATATTCCCTAATAAAATTATATCAAACATTTGTTTATTGACGCAATGTTTTTTTGATAAAATTTAAAAAGACCCTAAGGTCTATTTATGATATTGATATCCACCATATTCAGTTTGAGTTTCCCAAGAATAAGAAGATGTGGAGCTATTTTTTTTAGTTCGACGATCCAGTTCTTCTTTTAAGAGGTCACGTTCGATCTCTTTTTTATTTTTCTTATCACTATAATATGAAACTTCTTTAGTTAAAGAAAGTTCCTGATTGCGTAAATCTTCAAGGGCTCTATCTGTTTTATCCATTATAAATTGAATAGATGACACCTCTTCTTGATAATGATTATTTTTTAATTCACGAGCGACATTGTAAGCAATAAAACCAATAGATAAAAATGGTAAAACTGCTTTACTAAAACTAAAGGCTAATACTGTAATTAGGGATGATGCAGAAACAATACTTTTAATTACTTCTTTGAAAGGAAGATCTTTCTTCCAAACACGGCCAAATGAATATTCAACCCATTTCATTAAAAGAGATGGTTTTATCAAGGCCTTGTACATACTTAAGTCTTTTTCTAAATTAATCATTTGTTGGTTATAGCGAACTTGTTCTATTCGAACTTCGTTACGTTTAAATAAATAATTATTGTAAGCATTTTTAAGTGACATTAATTCACTTTCATCCCAGTAAAGAAAATCTTTTAAATCGCTGGTAGACATATTTTCTAGGTGTAAATTATTTTTCACATACGAACGATATGCTTCTTTACGCTCATTACTCCAAGTATCATCAACGTTTTTATTACTAGAAACATGAAGATTTGGATTTACCTTTTTCTTTTTGATATCATCATAAGCCCTAGAAATAGCTTTAAATTTTTCTAAGTCGACGTCTGGATTCATATCGGGATGGTACTCTTTGGATAATTCACGATATTTCTTTTTTAATTCCATTTCAGTAAGACCAGGCTTATATAAAAGTTCAGATAAAGCCCAGTTATAATAATCTTGTCCTGCCATATTAATTTCCCCTTTTATTTATGTTATTTACGATATTGATATACTTTGTTAGTCTTTTTTGTAGTAGAAAGATCTTGAGTACTTTCTTCCTTAGAAACTCTTTCGTCTATTTCTTCGTTAATAACTTTTAAATATTCTTCATAACGGCTACTTTGAGTTAGAGTGCTTTCTCGATCTTTAGTAAGTACTTTTAGTTGATTTTCACCATTATTATAAAGATTTTGTAATCTATTAATTCTATCATCTATTTTATTTACACATTTTTCATGATAAAGGCGCTTTATTTTACGAACTCCTAAGTAACTTAAAAATAAAGTTACACCCATAGTGGTAATTGGATTTAAGAAACATAAGCCCAAGGCTCCATACGTAAGAAGAGATTTTACATCATAAACAATGGCTTGTTTTGATAAAGGATCTTTTTTACTCTCTTCAAAGGCTCTAGCACCAATCGTAAGAACAGTTAGGCAACTCTTTTCTAAAGTGGTTTTTAAAGTTGCTTTTTGATGTTGAGACTTTTCAGTTTGAGCAAAGTCCTTTTCTATTGCAACTAATTCATTATAAGACTTTGTTCGAGCAATTAATGGAGTTATACAACGAGCTTCTTCATGTGAATATATTACAGCTTTCTTTGTACTATTTTTTAAGTTTTCGAGTTCTTTTAAAGACATGTTTTTTATTTTACCATAAAAGTCAGGTTCTATTTCCATTTCGACTTTTTCATCATCACTAGTAAAGTTTAACATTTCATTATAGAAAGCCGATATTTCCCTAATTAATTCATCAACTGTCTTGTTTTTCATAACTATTATCCCTCTTCTTAAAAGTAGCTAGATTATACCACAAAAAAAGGATTTTGTCAATTGAAATCCAATTTAACCGAAAAATAAAAGATATAGTTTAACACCCAGTCTAGTTAAGAAAGGAGCTCTATAGACCTTTTTAGGATGAGGTGATTCAGTCGCTTTGATAAATTTTTTAACAATCGAATGGTAATCATTTTTACCTAAGAAATGAAAGATTTTCTTTTCGACTTTTTGAATATCTTGCGACGAGAAAAAACTGGACTCTTTGACTAAGGGTTTTTGATAGTCTAACATTGTGTCGTTAAAACCTGTATTATAGATACCTGGCTCAATCAAAGAAACTTGTAAATTAGTAGGAATTAATCTTAACTCTTGCCGAAATATCTTAAGTATTTGGGATAAAGCGGCTTTAGTGGAAGCGTAACTTCCTAAAAATGGAATCGGAATAATTCCGGCAACGGAGGAAGTTACAATAATTCTTCCTTCTTCTTTCTTTAATAATTGAGGTAACAGGTACTTTATTAAGGCAAGTGTTCCAAAATAATTAGTTTCAAAGTTCTTTTTGATATCGGCAAGAGATAAATCTAATAGACTTCCTCCCATACCTATTCCCGCGTGACAAATTAGACAGTCAATATCGAGAGATAAAAGTTGTTTATAATCATTTGGTTTCGTAATATCCAACTTAAAAACGATAATCTTGCCATCTAGTTCTTTGATTTCCTCTTTTAACTTTTTCGCTTCTTTTAAAGTATGCGTTGTAAGATATACGAAATGACCTCTTTTAGCTAGTGTTACGGCTACTTCCTTTCCTATTCCAGATGTTGCCCCTGTTATTAATACTTTCATATGAGTCACCATTTTTAGTATGGCCACATTTAGTCTTATTATCAAAAGAAAAAGAGCTCACTTTCGAACTCCTTTCGTAATGGTAAACGATACACCTTTCTTATGATTTTTAATAGTAATATCGTAATCCATAAAATTAAGACTTTTTTTAATGATGGATAAACCCAGCCCAAATTCTCCTTTCATTCCCTTACGAAATGGGACAAAGATGACTTCTAGTAGGTCCTTGTCTATCTTTGGTCCATCGTTATAGAAAATGATCTTATTAGGTTTAATAGTAATTTTGATAACTTTTTCAGCATAACGCATAAAATTGGCTAAAAGGTTATCGATAACGGTTTCCCATAAATCTTCGGTTCCCATAAAGAAGACTTCTTTATCTGAGGAAACGATAAATTCGAGTTCTTTACGGTGAAATTTAAAGTTTTTAACTGAAGCATTTACCAAAGAAGTAACATCGACAGGTTTTAACTCGACATTTTTATAATCTTTAATGTAATCGAGTTTATTTAAGTATAGTAGGGAGTGAACTTTATGTTCTAGTTTGTCGGCTTGTTCCGCAATAACTTGGAGGGCTTGGTCTTCTTTTTCCACTCCATCGGATACAGCCTCCACATATGATTTTATAACGGTGAGAGGTGTTTTAAAATCATGAGAAATATTTTGATACATTTGATTTCGATATTCTTCTTGGTTTTTAAGAGATACACGCATGTCTTCGATGGCTAAGGCTAATGAATGAAGTTCATCTTCTGGCTTCATGTCGTCAACTCGATGATCGAATTCGTCGTCATCAATATGATCGATCTTAGTCTTTAGTTTCGACACCTTTCGGACTAGGACACTGGACCACCCTACTAAAATGAAAGCAACTAAAGCGAAGGTTAAAATCATAATGGGAATAATCGTATAAAGGGTCTCTCTTCGCATTTTGGTAATATAGGAGTCATTGGTAATCGCTATTTTAGATAGAGTGCCATTTTCCATTTTATAATAATAGTATTTTTTTCCTAAGTAATTAAAGTTTCCATAACCATTGGTAATATGGCGAACTAACTCTTCACTATCGATAAAGGGAATTATCTTATTAAAGTTCTCTGATACAACTTCGGTATTATCATAGTGATAAATAAAAGCAACTTCGGTATCGAGAGCTGGACTTTTAGTGTCCTCTTCAATAAAATAAAGTGGTTGACTTAAGTAATTGTAAAGATTCTTTTCAAAAAAAGGCATTAACGAATTTGGTAAGACAATACCTAAAGAAATGAAGACGATACCAAAGATGGTAATCGTAATACAGAGTAATTGCCGACTTAGTCTACTACCAATATATTTCATGATAAGCGGTATCCAAATCCATAAATGGTACTGATTTTAAGATTAGGCATTTTTTTGCGAAGACGTCTTACTAAGTCATCGACTGCTCTATCACTTCCGAAATAATTTTCGCCCCAAACGAGAGTTAATATATCGTCGCGTGAAAAACTTTTCGTTAAGTTCTCGACAAAGATTCGAAGCAAATCGAACTCGAGAGTCGTAAGAGCAATTTCCGTCGTGCCTTTAGTTACCATTCTTTTCTCTAAATCAATTTGGTACTCATCGTAACAAATGATATTATGCGAGTCTTGTCTATATACTCTTTTGATAATGTTGTTTACTCTTAAAACTAATTCCTTAGTGGAAAAGGGTTTAGTAAGGTAGTCGTCACTTCCAAGTTCGAGACCTATTATTTTATCTAAGTCCTGATCTCTAGCCGAAGTAAAGATTACGGGGACATTTTGATTATTTTGGCGAATAGCCTTGATAATATCATATCCACTTACATCATCTTTTAGCATAATATCGAGAATCCATAAATCTACCTTTTGACCAATATAGTTAAGGGCGTCTTTTCCTTTGTCAAATTGGATTACCTCGTAGTTTTCTTTTTCGAGATAAACTTTGATGAGGTTCGATAAATCAATTTCATCTTCGACTAAGCAAATTCGGTACATTTTTCATCAACTCACTTTAAAGATAGTATAACACGAAAATCTTTTTTAGGTCTTAATTTCTTTATAAACTTATAGCACATCACCTCGCTTACATTTAGAGTATAAAAAAAGATTATCGTCTAATTACGATATCTTTATGGGAAATTATGGGATAGTCTTAAATTTGTATTTTTTTCGGGTTTTAGTATTCATCTTTTTAGGAAAGAAATAAAAGGCCAAAAGAAGCGGTAAAAGGATGATACTATTGGAAAAGAAATATTGATATATATAAGTAAAGTAATAATGCCAAGAAACGTGATACAAAAGGCAGGCTAAAAGAAAGTGCATGCTGGCTTCATAAAAGAAAGAGATTAAGTAACTAAGACCTGATGATAATCTTTTCTCTTTGAAGAAGAAAACTAGTAATAGTGCACTACCAAAAAGAAAGGAATGGAAGAAATAAATATCGGTATAGAACAAGTCGTAAACGAGTCCTAAGATAAAGACATAGCCAAAGAGATATTCTTTTTTATCAGGATAAAGAAATGGAAGAAGCAGGATAAAAGCTAAGACAAGTGACAATTTAAGTGGGTAAAAGAATGGAAGATAAGAAACATAGTTGGAAAGAATTCCTTCTAAGAGTAACATGATGAGACCAATAATAATCAAGATGCTGCCTCCTCTTTTTGTAAAATAGCCACGTACTTTAAATCATTAAAGTTAGCTTCAGACTTAACTTCGATAGTTTTGGTAATTCCATAAGAATCGTTAACCGTGTTAGTGACTGTGCCAATAAAAAGGCCGGACGGAAAAACTCCTCCTAAACCACTAGTCGTGACAGTACTTCCCTCATCGATTGGACTAGATGCCGGAATCCCCGTTATATAAAAAGAATTTTTACTATAATCATAAGAACTCAAGATACCGTAATAGGTATTTTCTTGAGAAAGAATGGAAACTGATATTTGCATACCCTTAGAAGTAGTAAGTAAGCGAACTTCACTACTAGTAGGAGTTACTTTTTCAACTTTGCCAACTAAGCCACTAGAAGTCACCACGGCCATATCGGGACGGACTCCACTACTTTCGCCTTTATCGATAGTGATAACTTCGTTAAAATAGTCGACATTACGATAGATAGTCGTGGCATAGATAATCGCAAAAGAACTTAGAGTTGACTTCAAATCTAAGAGTTTCTTAAGGTCTTTAATTTCTCGTTCTTTTTCGTCACTTAAAGGTAAATCTAAAAGATTTGTTTGCTTAGTTTTGAAAGGTTCTTCTAAAAAGGAACCGATGTTATTACTCACCTCTTTTAAAGGTCGTTCCCAGAAAAAATAAGAACGGTCCATGGCAAAGTAAAAAACAAGAGCAATCATACCTCCAAAGAGTAAAATTATAAGTATTTCTTTTTTGAACTTTTTCTTGCGTTTTAAATTCATAATAATCCCTCTTCATAAAAACTATAATAACGGCTAGAACCGACGATGATATGATCGACTACTGGTATAGCATTTAATTTCCCTAACTCGGCAAGGGATTTGGTAGCCTTGATGTCTTCTTCACTGGGAGTTACATTATTACTAGGATGATTGTGAAGACAGATAATCGAGGAAGCACTTTGGAGGTACGCTTCCTTAAAAATTTCTCTAGGATGAAGTAAACTTTGATCGAGTGTGCCAACAAATAACAATTTAATAGACACTACTTCCTGTTGAGCATTAAAGTAGATACCATAGAACTTTTCTTGTTTCGAGTCAGCAAATAAATATTTAGTTTTATCCCAAATGGTGTATGGATTTTCTAGTTTTTCTAAAGGAACCTTTGGTGCTAAAAAAATTCGTTTACCAAGTTCAATTGTTGCCAATAATTCGATGGCTTTGACTCTACCCAATCCCTTTATTTTAGTTAAAGACGATAAGGTTGCCTCTTTTAAGTTATTGATTCCTCCTACTTCGCTCAACAACTCGAGTGCTAAAGTCTTACTAGATTTATCTCTAGTTCCCGATTTCAATAAAATAGCGAGTAATTCTTCATTCGATAAGTTTTCTTTACCCAACTTACTAAGTCTTTCCCGAGGTCGCTCCTCTAGAGGAATTTCTTTTATCAACATAACTCATCACCTAATTATATTATTCGCCAAAAGTTATGGTTTTACTTATCATTTAGAACAAATTCTCGGTAACTTGCTAAAATTGCCTTTAAAACACTTTCGATTTCCAAAGAAGTGTTGCTACTGCTTAAGAGAATATCGTACTGGACTAGATTACTTAAGAAATCTTCATTGGTAAGAGGCATGGCCTTGATGTAGACATTTTTACCTTCCTGTTCGTAAACTTCTTTAACTTTTTTAGCATTTTCTTCTTTAGAGGTTATACCAAAATAAACATAGTACTTGCCATCTTCTTCACGATAGAGATACTGTTCTAAATTAGCAACATTTTCTTCCATATTCTCTTTGGAACTATAAACTCCCTGTTGCAAAAAGTAAACAGTTCCTGATTCATAAAAAGTAGCCTCGGAAGGGATTTTACCTGCAAAAAGAAACTTGCCGCCAAAGTAACCCAAAAGAATTGCTCCGATCATCGCTAAAACAAATCTTATTTTCATATCATCACCAAAAAGAATAGTATCTTGTTTGCTTGTTGAACGATGTCGAAAAAAGGATAGAAAAAAAGACTTTTTTAAAAAGCCTATTTCGAACGTATTTGGTTAATATAATTTTCGACTTTACTAGACCAAGTTCCTGTCCTATATCCTGTATAACGAGCTTCTATTAAGCTTGGAGTCGTGAGTCCCTTATCGATATAATTTGTTTTCAAGTTATCGATATATTTCCGGATACCATCTTCTAAAGAAGCAAATCTTTGATAACCTCCTGTGCCACAAGAGGGATAACCTTTTTGACCACCAACATTATTACATTTTTTAACTAAACTACTACATTCCCAGCCACAGCCAGTTTCATGTAACATGATAGCAACGGCTAAATAAGGATCTACTCCTCGTTCTAAGGAATACGAAGCAAACAAATAACCTTGGCCTTGAACAGTTGAAGATAAACTGCGATCTATTTTCATAGCAAGTTCTGTTAACGTCATATCTTCATAGACGACCGGGTCAACTTCAACCATCGATGGTAGAGCAAAAACTCTTTTGTTTTCAACTCTTTCCACATAATTTATTTTAGTCTCAGTAGGAATTGGGAAAAAAGACCAAATTGTTAGTATTCCTACCAGTAGTAATATACTAAATCTTAAAATCCTCATTTTGGAACACCCCTTCGGATTGAAAAGCACACTAATTGTAGCATAAAAGGAATGGAATTGTCAAAAAATCACTAAGTTAAGGAACCAAAGTAAGACGGAATGTACGATCAAACCACCCTGCCCCCTCATAAACAGCTGTATAAAAAATACCTGCAACCGGATTAATAGATGTTTTAGCTAAATTAGCATACCCACCACGAGCAAGCCAAAGACCTCTTCCCACTCCTAATTGATCGTTATACCAGCCAGCCGTTTCTGATAGAGCATGACCATAACAGGTGTTTCCGTTACATTCTTGATTTAATGTAGTGCTTGTATATAAATCGTAATACTTAGCATTTGGAAAAGGAATTCCAGAAGTATAATCATTTCCATCCAATAACTTTCCATTAAAACCAGAGTTCAGAGTTAAATTCTTACCACTAAAAAGTTTTCCATCAGAATCAGCCCACACAACCATTACGTAATCAACAGCACCACCACTCATGTCATATACTCCATAAATTGTCCCAGTGGTCGAAGCCTTCTGACCTTTAGTAGTATCATAGGTATTTGTAGTACAGGTTGTAGAACTCAATAGAGATACAACATCATCTCCAGAAATTCCTGTTATAAGGTTAGCACAATTATTAAAATATACTTCCTCTGTTGCTTCACCATATTTACTTTGAGATAAATAGGCAACTGCTCCCCATTCACTATTCTTACTCATATGAGTATCTTCAGATCCATTAAAACCATATTCGTTTTTATAGTTAGTTACCATTTTTTGAGATACTGTAAATGCTGTAGCTATCCTTATTCCGCGCCACGATGTTACACTAGGTTTGATTTGCGGTGTAAATGTTGATAGATCACAACCATCATCAACAGCCTCACCATCACTTTCGGCAGTACAATTTTGTTCTTTATTACTTGTTTCAAACTTGCCATACCAAAAGCCTGTTAATTCTTCATCTCCAAAGGTAAACGCTGGATGTAACATGTAGTTTGTTGTTGTACTATTACTTGTGCCATTTAAGAATTTAATCCCTATTGCTCCAGGTTGAGCTTGGGTTCCACCGGCATAATTTGCAATATTTACATAGTCATATTCATATCTTGGTATCCACACCCACATCGTATTGATATCTTCCATATCAATTGCAGTTCCAGGTTTAGCTGTTTGATAGTATTCTCTTGTTTGTTTTCCTTTCTCTACTACTGTTACAGCATTTCCCCACATTTGTTGATTATAGTCATACCAAGTATCATTTATCATATCGGCTTTCTTCCAGACTTTTGTTTGGTCATCATATATTACTGGTATCATTCCTTCTGCTAATTCTGGTGCATTTGCTCCACTTTCATCTTGTTTCCCTCGTTCTACTTTTATTGTTCTTGTATTACTTCCGATATTTCCATCTTTATCGATCACAAAGTATTTTACTATTTGTGTTCCTGTTATTTTTAAATTTAAACTATGAATTGTTATTATTTGACTTGTTAAATCATTATTTACTTCATCTTTCGCTGTTACTCCAGGTTCTACATAGTAATCTCCTTTCGCATATGTTAATGTTTCTTCGCCTTTTAAGGTAATTACTGGAGCTTTCTTGTTTACTTGGACGACATTTATAGTTCTGGCTGCTACTCCTTTGTTTCCTCTTGTATCTAATAATTCATAGTAAATTATATAGACTCCTTCTTGATTGGTATTTACACTTCCTACTATACTTGTTTTTTCCCCATCAAAATATTCATATCTTTTCTTAACTTGTTCTTTAGTTAGACTATCGACATTATCACTTACACTTTCTACTCCAGGGTCTTCAAATGTTCCTCCCTTTTCAACTGTCATTACTTTTTCACCTTTTAACTTGATTGTTGGAGCAATATAATCTTCAAAGGCATAGGCTTTGGATTCTTCTGCTACTACTTGGACTTTCCCTTTCCAAATCTTTCCCATTGCTTCGTTTCCTGTATTCTCATCTAACCATATTCTTAACTCATAAGTGTCTTTTTGTAATCCATCTAAAGTTACATTATTTTTTATAACAAGGTCATCTAAATTACTAATTTCTCCTTCTTCGCCTTGTTTCTTTAATTCATATCTTAAACTACTTCTATCTAAAGTATTATTTTCATCTTCTACTATACTTATTTGATACTTGGCCGTTATATTTCCCTTATTTTCAACACTAAAAGTGAAAGGTTCTAAACTCTTTCCTTCTTCATCTTTCATGGGATAAGTATTCTTTAAAGAAATAGCTCCACTTTCTTCTTGAAAACTTACTTGAAAGTTTCCCGTTGTCACTTGATTCTTCTTTTGGCCTACTTTTGAATATTTATAAAAAGCATAACTTGTTCCTACTAAAACTAGCAACATTCCAAGAATTGATATAGACATATAAATGATTCTCTTTTTAGTCACAGAAAAACACTTCCTATTCTATATCTATTATAAGCCAAACATACCCCACCCCAGTCAAGCAAATTTGCAAACAAAAATCCAGAAAATCTGGATTTAGACATTGGTTTCATGGAAGACGAGAGTCGTTTCAACAATTCGCTTGACATCACGTTCATTAAAAGGCTTATTCAACACGTCGACAATTGGATATTGGAAAGCCCGTTCAATAATCTCTTTACTACCCTCACCGGTAATTATCGAAACCGGAATCTTCATAAATAGACCATTATCCCTAAAGTAATCTAGAACCATGAAACCATCGACATTTGGCATATTGAGATCTAGTAACATTCCGACAATCTTATTATTATTCATATTTTGTTTGATAATTGATAGTGCTTCTTGACCATCACCCGCTACTAAAACTTCATAGGTATCATCGAATATTTTCTTGATGAAGTTACAGACAATATTAGAGTCATCGACTACTAAAATCGTCTTATCTTTAACTACCGTTTGAGTTTCAGGTTCTTGAACGACACTTATCTCTTTACCTAAATAACTCTCTGTTATCTTTAGAGCTTTATTGGCTTCAGCAACTAAGGAATCAAAGTTTTGCATAACGTAATACATGTTGTTCGCTTTACTTTCCATCTCGTGTTGATAAGCCATTTCACCTAGAGTCTCAAAACCAAAATATCTAGCATCACTTTTTAGAGAGTGAACTAAAATCGCATAATTGGCCATATCTGATACTTCTTTATACTGCTTCAACTTCTTTAACTTTTCGGGAACATCGACTAGAAAATCTTGAATGGAAGCATTGTAAGTTTCCATGTCGCCAAAAAGTTCCAAACTCTTATCGACATTTACACCATTACTAACTAAAAAGCTTTTATCTTTAATCATTTTTTCCACATCCTATCCTTGTATTAAGTATATCATAACAATATAATTCATGCTAGTATTTTAACTTATTCTTTCTATCATTATTATTGATTTATATTTTAGGTAAAAAGAAAGGAGTTATACTTTTTTAGCTTCTCTATTTTTTAGAATAATCTTGTTAATTGATATTGAACTCTACATAGATATCATTCTTTGTATCATCCATGTTAATCGTTTTAACTAAGCGATAAGTACCCTTCGGTAGTACTCCAAAGGTTGATTCCCAATTGTAATTTAGTTCGGTTTCTTGATTAGCTTCCAATAATCTAGCACTTAGGTTGACCCAACAATCGTCACATGGCAAACTCTTCCAAGAAGAAGCATCTTTTTGTTCAATTTTATAATCTTCGCCAAAAGTATAAGTTTTATCAGTGTGATTTTTAAGAATAAAGGTTGCCCCACTTTCGGTTAAAGTACTTTCTTTGATACTTATGGTAACATCTTTAAATTCTTCCCCATTACCACATCCTGTAACTAGAAAGATAGTAAAACAACTAAGTACTAATAAAAGAATTCTTTTCATATTTGGTCCTCCTTTCTTTTATTTCTTTTTATACTTCATAATAATATTGTTTAATTCTTGACGATTGATAGGCTTAGATAGGTAATTATTAAAACCTTCATTTAGATATTTTTCTTTCATACCTTCGATAGCATTAGCGGTCATAGCAACAACTGGTATATTAAAGTTAGGATTTTCTTTTAATTTATGAAGTGTCTCTACCCCACTCATTTTCGGCATCATATCATCCATTAAAATCAGATCAAAAGTTTTAGTTTTTAATAGTTCAAGGCAATCAAAGCCATTGTCAAGACAAGTAATAGTAGCATTACAATCTTTTAAGAGACGTTCGCCTACTTTAAGATTTATTTTGTTGTCGTCGACCAAAAGAATCGTTGTACCTGTGGCATCTACTTTATCAAGTGAAGGTGCGGAATTAGTTTCTACTACTTCTTTAGTTGGAGTAGCCACAACTTTTTGATCTAGAGCAACCGTAAATTTAGAGCCTTTACCGTAAACACTTTGAACGACGATTTTACCATGCATCAAATCGACTAATTTCTTGGTAATAGCAAGCCCTAAGCCGGTTCCTTCAATCGTTATATTTTTATCCAAATCGAGTCGTTCAAACTTCATAAATAATTTATCGATCTTATCACTTTCAATACCAATTCCTGTATCTTCAACGGAAATAATCAAACGACAAACATCACCTGTTTGAACACTGGGTACTTTAAAATCGATGTGTCCTTCTTTGGTATACTTTACAGCATTCGTTAACAAGTTTAAAACAATCTGCTTAAGGCGCGTATGATCACCATACAAATATGCTGGAATCGATGGGTCAAAGTAAGTTCTAAGTTCAAGTGGTTTTTCCCCGATTCGGCCTTTCGTCAAGATAACCAAATCATCCAAAATCGTCTGCAAGCGATATTCGCTGTTGATAATTTCTAACTTGTCTGCTTCGATCTTTGAAATATCCAAAATACCATTAACTATTTCTAGTAAGTTTTCGGAAGCCATGACGATATCTTTAACTTCATCTTTGGCGGAAGGAGAAATGTCTTCTTCCATTAAGGCTTGGGAGAAACCGACGATAGCATTTAAAGGTGTCCTAATCTCATGTGACATGTTACTCAAAAAATCAGTCTTGGCATTATTAGCCTTTTCAGCCTGATCTCTTGCCATATTTAATTGTTCAATCATTTTTAAATCAGGATTCTCAATCGTAAAATACATAAGAAATGTAACGAATGTTTCAAGAGATGAAGCTAATAATAGACTTGGATTTATCGCTTGAACAACTAGGGCTAAAGCCCCGATTCCTAAGAAGACATAAACGGGATAGTATTTTTTATTTTTAATATTTTTAAAATCTCTAAAAAGAAAGAATAAACAACAACAAATACAAAGACCAGAAACAATAAAAATAGTTGACACGGAAGCTCCATAAGCATATTGACTACCTGTTTTATTTTCAAATTCGAGTGGTAGACATATTACTAAGATAGCAATCAAGATGTAGATAAGTCCAGCTATTTTAAGAGATCCATTATATTTTTTATCTTCTTTGGAATTTGAAATAACATATACGTAAAGAGTTAGTTCAATAATCCACAAGAGTAATAGCAATAAAAATATCTTAATTATCAAAGCATTATTTCCCAAAAAGATCGTCGATGTCTCTATCGCTAAAACAAGAAAATTTGTAAGCATCATCATGACATATATTTTGTTTTCAAATAGTTGGAGACGTTGTTTTGAAAAATATATAATTATCAACAAGATACAATAGAAAAAACTACATATGGTAAAAAACATACTACCATTCATAAAATCACCTATCTTCTAGGATAATTTTAACACAAATTCAAAAAAAGAACCACAAAGGTTCCTATTTTAATAATTTTTTAGTTTCTGTTTGTTTCATTCTTGCTTCTGTTTCTAATTTTTTATAGTTTATTTTACCACTAGCTGTAAAAGGCATTTTATCAATTACTTCAAATTCACTTGGAATATAAACCTTATCAAGTGACTTACTACATAACTCTTTTACTTCTTCAATTGCTTCTTCAGTTTGATCATAATACTTATCATATAACTTAAAGATAGCTTTAGCTACATATCCTTTACCATGTTCTAAATCAGGTAAAGAGACAACTGCACAACTTTCAACTTTACTAGAAGTCATAATTAATTCTTCGATTGACTCTGAATATATTTTATGAGTTGTATAAGTTTCAATAATTCTTTTAGTTCTTCCTTCGATAAAGAGAACTCCATCAGAAGTAATTCTACCAATATCACCAGTATGAATCCAAACTCTCTGATTATGAGTCTTCATAGTTTTAGCTGTTTCTTTAGGATTATCTAAGTATTCATCCATTTTAGTTGGCCCTGAAATACAAACTTCACCTGGAGTATTGTATGGAAGTTCCTCTAAAGTATCTGGATCAAAGATAGAAATTATATTTTTAACCAAAGGAGCTCCAACACTGTGGGCAATTTCTAAATGTCTTAAATTTGTTGCTGCCGAAGATCCAACTTCAGTCATACCGTAACCTTCGATAATGAAGGCTTTGCTTCCCCCTTGTTTTAAAAATAAATTAGTCTCATCTTTAACTGTTTGACTCATAGGTGTTCCTCCACTAGCTGCGGTCTTAATAAATTCCAAAGGTAATTTTTGCATATCTTGACTCATATACATTTGTTGATACCAATCTGGAATACCTACTATATGATTTGGTTTATATTTTAAAATTAATTCTTCATATTTTTCCGGATTGAAAGTTGGCACTACTTGAAGATGCATACCAACTGAAAGTGGTAAATGAAGTGAGATAACTAAACCATATGCTAAAGAGTTCGGTATATTAAACATGATTTTATCTTTTTCTTTAAAAGCAAAGTTAGCATTAGCATACTGTAAAGCTACATAGTTAATAGCATTACTAGATAGTATAACTCCTTTAGGATTACCTGTTGTACCACCTGTATTGATAATAAGTTTTCCTTCCGTTGAACTAGGTGAAGTTTTCTTACTAGAACGTAATTTTAAGAAATCAGTCCATGTCATTAAGTTCTTATCACTTTTAACGTTTTCTTTTTTATTTTTGAATTTCATTAATTGTTTTAAACCGAGTGGTAAAGAATCAAATGGCGAAACCTCAATTATTTTTTTAGCAATACTTTTTTGGATATAGTCACGATTAGCTATGTAACTATCATCGAAAGTTATATATAAATCACTCTTGCCGCGATTAATTAAACTTTTGATACTTTCTCCATTTATTCGAGGATCAATTAATTGAACATTTGCTCCAAGATCATTTAAAGCATAGATTATATAAACAAATTCAGGAGTATTAGGTAAACATAAAGTTATGTTACTTTTGTCATTGATACCCATCTCTAAAAAGGCACTTTTAACTTCTTCAATATGCTTAAATAATTGTTTATAAGTAATCTTAACATTAAAGTAATCTAGGGCTATATCTTGAGAATTTAGATTTCTATATTTCAAGTAACCTAATAAACTCATAGGTGGTATTTCTTGTCTAATAGATTCTTCACTATAATATTTTAACCAAGGTTTATCGAGACTTGCATAGCCAGTATGTGGTCCTTGTAATTTACCTATGGCTAAATCTCTTAAGTATAAATCGTGTAATACTTGTTCATTTACTTTTAAATTATGAATGTGTTTTTGATAATCATTTAATTCCATTTTAAATCTCCTATTCTTACTGCGTCAAAAATACTGCCTAATGTTTTAAGTAATTTATCGCTTCCTTACTAACTATTATAGTTTATTTCTATTCGATGTGCAATTTTATTTTCGATATGTTTTTGAAGATTTAATTTTAGGTAAAATTCCTTCAAAAGAGGTTACGTGAGCGTTGTAATAGGCTTCTCTTTTCGGAAGATTGAGAAGATTATTTTTATACTTTTCGTCAAAGACAACATCTAGGAAATTGACAATTTTCTGATATCGCTCAAGGGGAATATTTCCATGGTGATGGTAAAAGTCATGGGCTTCTTGCGATAAGGCATCCATTTCGTGAATAAAGTTTATAACCTGAGTTTTAGGAACGTACTCACTTAATTCTTCTACTAAGCCATAGAGATTGGCATTTAAAAGTAATTCTTTCAAGTGGTCAAAGCCAACGATATGACCAAGTAAATTAGCAAGGGATGTTTCCATAGGACTTGCCGTATAATAATGGGTACGATCAGGTCCAGCAATAGGTATATAAAAATCTTTTAAGCCTAAATCACGACATACTAATAACTGGGTACACCCTTCATTTAATCCTCGGCCTATTTTACTAGTCTCTGTTTGTTGATAAAAACCAATTTGAATTTGGGATGGCGAAGTATAAAGAGAAGCTACATGATAACATTCATGTAAAAGATAGAAAACTATCAATGGTTCTGGCATACTATTACGTTTAACATGTTCTTCAATGGCAATATTTCCTTGGTAGTCCGCTAGGGTTACAAAAGGTGAACTATTTTTAGCATCAGTTTTTACTAGATAAGTTGTATCATAGAGATTACGATAAAAAGTTTTATAATTCATTTGGGGAGTTTTATCAAAATAAGCGCAAATGGTCGAAAGATGGGGAATAAATTGTAAAATTGGTGAGACCATAATGTGGTTTAAATCTTTGTTTTTTAATTTCATCTAGATAATCCCCCTTTCTTTTTCATCGAGTGGATATTATAGCACTAATTACTAGTTTTGGCAAGAAAAAAAGATGGATTCAAATGGTTCCATCCTTTAATATTTAGTTTTAGTTAATGATTTAATATTATTCGTAAATAGCTTTGTAAACGTTCATTTTAACACCAAGTTCAGTAACGTTTTCGACTACTTCCCATCTAACGAACTTCTTACCATTGACGTAAGTAGGTGCATATTGAATCCAGCTGCTATTAACTCCACCACGACGACCTATATATGTAGTGCTGACAAGAGCACCAGAACCTGGTTCTCTAAAGATATTGAATTCGCATTCGAATTTAGCGAACCAAATCCAACCGTAATCATCGCAATGGTCAAGACCTATTGGGCAAGTAATTGCCTGACCATTTTCTTTAGTATCTGTTTGAATTGCTTGATCTACTTTTTTAGCCGCAGATTTTAAAATTTCTGATTTGAATTCTGTTTGAGCTTGTTCTTTCTCTTTTAAACTTTCAGTAGATTCTCTAGCACGTCTTGCTTCATCTTCCGCCTCTTGTGCTTCTTTCTCGGCTTGTTCACGAGCGGCTCTTTCAGCTTTAGCAGCATCTCCTGCTTCTTTTTGAGCCTTAAGTAATTCTTCGTATTCTTCGTTGTTCTTTTGTTCAGCTCTTGCAGCGGCATCTAAGGCCCATTGCGGTAAACCACTTTGTTTACTAGATTCGGCTTGCTTTTGTGCTTCTTCTTGAGCTTTTCTTTGAGCTTCCTCTTCGGCCTTTCTTCTAGCCTCTTCCTGTTCAGCTTTTACTCTAGCAGCTTCCTCTTCAGCTTTTCTTTTAGCTTCTTCTGCAGCCTGTTTTTTAGCCTCGGCTTCTTTTTTAGCCTCTGCAGCTTTCCTTGCTTCTTCTTCAGCCTTTTGTTTTGCTTCTTCGGCAGCCTTTAATTTAGCATCGGCTTCTTTTTTAGCCTGTTCAGCTTTTTCCTGTTCAGCCTTAGCAGCATCTAATTTTGCTTGCGCAGCCTTTTTCGCTTCGTCAGTCTTGGCAGTTTTTAATTCTTCTTCAGCTTTAGCCTTAGCGACATTAGCTTCTTGAACAGCCGTGTCCGCTTTCTTTACAGCCTCGTTAGCTTCGTTTTTAGTTACTTCTGCTTTTTTGACTTCTTCGTTAGCAGCATTAACTTTAGCATCAGCTTCTTCGACTTCTTTTTCAGCTTGTTCCACAACTGCTCCTGCCTTTTTAACTTCGCTATCGACATCGACTACTTCAGTTTCATTAGCCGCTAGTGCTAGTTGTTTGTCTCTATTGTTAACAAATAAATTGTAAATGTTATCATGATTTAAGGCTACAGTACCTACTCCTGCAACTAAACCTACTCCTAAAACTATTTTAAGACAACTTGTTGGTAACTTCTTCATGTTACTCCCTCCTCTTTGCTACATATATATCATAATATGCGTAAAAAGTCAATCGATTTCCTTATTTTTAGGCACAATTGATGCGTTTTTGACACTTTTTATGCACACGATAAAATTTCAAAACAAAAGTAACCCTTTCGAGTTACTTTTTGCCTGAAGAATCCCGTACTTAGCATACGATTAGAACATTCGCATCTAAAATGCTTGGTTCGATACACCTCAAAGGTCTCCTAGTAGTATTGTACTATACTTTTAGTAATTTGCAACTAATTCTTCCGATTTTTCTCTAATTTTATTGCCAATTTTCGTTGTATAAAGAACATTTGTTTGCTATAATATTACTGGATACATTTGAAATATATCAGATGCTTTCCCTTTCTATTTATCAAATGATAAAAGAAAGGTGGCGATATTTATGACAAAAAGAGAATTTTCTCAATTTATTATAATATTACTCCTATTCTTAGTCGTAATTATTTTACTTCTAAAATAGCAAAAGCATCTGATTTCAACATTTGTTGATTTCAGATGCTATCCTAAATAAGGGATTACATTTGATTAGCCCAATCAAATGTATCCTTTTTTATTTTATGCAAGTTTCCTTGACAAATACATAATAACATAAAAACGCACTTTTAGCAAGTACGTTTTCTATTCATACTCGAGTTTTTCGAGTTGGATATCAATCTGGTGCCGAAAGACAGAATTGAACTGTCCGCTGATCCTTACCAAGGATCTGTTTTACCACTAAACTATATCGGCAGAAAAAGTAACCTAGATAAGTTACTTCTTTATTTTAGCATATTTTTCTTTTTCTTCAAAGATTTTTTCTTGTTTTTGTGAATGGCTTTCTCTTTGGTCTCTTCGTTATAAATAGTCTTACTTATAACCATACTCTTTTTCTTATGAAATTCGTGATCAAGATAATCCAAATAAGTGCCTGGAGTAATCAGTCCAACCATCTTTAAAAGATCCGTACCACTTTTACCGACGATATGATCGGCAAAAGATGTACAATTAGTACCTAAGACGAAATAAGTCTTGAACTCCCCTTCACTAAATTTATAGAATTTCGTTTGTTTTTTGGTAGCCTCATAGAGTTCGCTAGCATAATCGTGATAAGTCTTACCTGTTACTTTATTTTGATGGTCGATGGCGGCTTCAGGATACCAAGGATAAGATTTCTCTTTAATTTGTTTTAGTCCTTCTTGAATACTTTTCTTTTGAGATGCTGTCAACTTCAACCCAAAACCAATTAAGGTTTTATCACTATACTTAATGACAAAGGGAATATAGTCTTCTTTGACAGTTTCAAAAAGAACTCCATCCCCCATTGACTTAAAAAGTCTTAACGAAGAGTCATCGTAGTTACCATACGATAATACTTTATTTTCAAAAAAGATATCCATGTGACCGAATTGATTGAAACCTAAAGGTGACATGTGGATAAATATTTCCAAATCAGGTTCTTCATTTTCTTTTTGCTGCACGAACGCCTCTTCATTGATCTCTTTCATATCGTTAAAATAATGATTGATGTCATCCAACATTCTCCGTGGCATAAAGGCTTCCAAAAAGGCTGGCAAAGTAATCCTAAAATGCCGTTTTAATTTTCTCTTAAAACGAGCAGGAATTACTTCGATAAGGAAGGCTCGATATTCACTTAGACCCAACAAAATACAATAGATACCAATAATCGATAAAAGTGTCGGCAAGTGTCCAAGTGGTGAAAATAAGAAACTAACTCCTGAAATCAAATAAAAAAGAGCTAAGAATAAATCAATCCAACACGATGGTCGTCTATTTTTAAACGAAATATAAAAACAAACCGCTTTTACTAAAAAGTTAAATAGTAAATAAAATGCAAATAGCAAAGGCACAATCGAAAGTGGGATATTGGGATAATGCATCATGACCATAGCAAAGACGATGTTGCCACAAGAACGAAGAAGAGATTCTTTTTTAAAATCTTTACGGTCTTTGAATAATAAAGTCAAAACTTGCGAGATTCCAAGTAGCAAGAAACTGAAGATAAAAAGATTTATACCTTGTTGATATAAGTTCTCATTACCTACTAAAATAAAAATTCCTAAAACGATAATAACCGTTCCAGAAACGATGTAATTAGTCCAATTTAAAAAACGAGTACTACGCATAATTAAACTCCTTTCATCTAGCGGTGAAACTATTTTTGCTTTTTGACAAAGCCAAGATAAAGAGGTATTTCTTTAGGACTAGGAAGTACTTTAAAGGAAACCATTTTGTCAGCTAGAGTAATAATCCAACTCTCCGTATATTTGGGTAAATGCCGATTTAAGGGAAACATGTGCTTGACGATAGCATCCTCGACATAGATATCCATGTATTCAGGAAAATATAGGTAAGCATTTTTCGAAGCCTCATAAGCATGTACAAAGCCATGTTTATGAAAGAATCTAGTATCCGCTTTTTCTTCGCGCCAAGGTCTTGAATAAAAGTCATGTAAAAGGCCGGCGATGGCGACATCTTGAACGGATAATTCAGGTAAATAA
>CANQDB010000009.1 GCA_947591175.1 uncultured Bacilli bacterium | reverse complement strand
TACAACAAAAAGCAACAAAAAAAGATAACTTTTTTCAAATTTTTATCTTTTTTCTAAATTTAACTGTGAATTGTAACCGTAAATACCAACTTTTGAAAAAATACCTCTTCCATTTTCGATATAATTAAGGTATACTAATCTATGTATAAGAATAGGAGGGGAAGATGTATGATTTTTCGGAAACCATATGCGTTTTTAATCAAGAACTTTCAGAAAATCAATTTTATCTTATTCCTTCTAGCTGCTTATATTATCTTTAAAAATTTAGCCTTTTCTGATTTAGTGGCTAACTATATTAGCACAGGATATTACAATCCAGTTTTAAATCCGATGAGTACCTATGCATCATTTTGGTTTTATTTGTCGGTGTTTTTAATTGTCTTTATTTGTGGAGCTCTCATTTACTTACTTTATTATAAACAAAAGCCTGTTATCGTATATGGTTTAATTATTTTAGAATACATTGCTGTTGCAGTTATTTTTGGTTATTCGGCGGGTTGTTTTGAACAAGCGGGTTTTGCTGTTATGGATACTCAAACGGCTTATTTACTAAGAGACTTCTTATTTATTGTAAGTATTCCGCAATATGCAGTTTTAGTTATTTTGCTTATTCGTTTTTTAGGACTCGATTTAAAGAGATTCGGTTTCCGTGAAGATGCTGAATTCATGGAAATTAATGAAGAAGACCGCGAAGAAGTTGAGGTCGGATTAGAGTTCGATGTACATCATGTAAAAAGATCTATTCATAATCGTTTTCGAAGAATCAAATACGTAGTTCTGGAACACAAACTCATCTTTACAACTTTGACGATTGTTCTTTCAGTACTAGCCATTCGTTATGGTTATCAACAGATATTTGTGGAAAACAAAACTTATACAATGGGAGAAACACTTAGATCTAATACTTACGAAGCAGTTGTGCGGAAGATGTACTTTACTGGTAAAGATTACGCTGGGAATTTGATTAACCAAGAAGGTAGAAAATATATTATCCTTTCTGTTGATGTTAAAAATATTACAAGTTCACCTATTACAATTGATGTAAATAAATTTGTCATAATTGCTAATCATCGTTATTATGTTCCGATTTTAACACATGATCAGTACTTTACTGATTTAGGTAAGGTTTACCATAATCAAGCTTTAGAACCGAATGTTACTAATACTCTTTTATTAATATACGAAATAAAGCCGGATGACTTTGGTTCAGATTACACCCTATATTATCAAGAGGTAAGAAGCGCAAATAACTTAAAACTTCGTTTAATACATACAGAGATGACAGATTTATCTCAATATGAAGAGTTGGAGACGGCTTATCCAAATGATTTGCTTTCTATTTCATTTTACGATCAATCGAATATTGACTTATCTCTTTTCAATTATCAATTAAGCGATGAGACAACTTACCTATATACTAGTTGCTATGTTTGGGATTGTAGGGTTTACGAGGGAAGAATTGCTTCATCAAACTATACTGGCAATCGAATGATTTTGCGGCTTAATTATAGGGGCGACGATTCAGGCCTTAAATTAAGTAATTTCTTAGTTAAACAAGCTAAACTCATCTATACCAAGGATGGAGTTGAAAAGTCTGTAAGACTTACGACCCCACTTTCTAGAGAATGGCGAGGCAAATATGTTTATTTATTAGTTCCTCAGGAAGTTAAGGAGGCAACGGATGTCGCTTTGGAATTCGTTGTTCGCGATAAAGCTTATCGTTATTATTTAAAAGGAGGAGATACTAGTGAAACCGGATAAAATAAAAAAATTAAAGAAGATTGGAATTATCCTTGGTGTACTTGGTGGAATTTTAATTGCGGTGTATTTAGTGTATATTTTGTTCTTTGAAGGAGGAATTATCTTCCATGAAGAAGAACAAAAATTTCACGATGCAGCGGAAGAATACTACTTTCATTATCCAAGCCGTTTACCTAAAAATGAGGGAGATTCAGTTAAAGTTACACTTCAAGAGTTATACGATTTAAAACGAATTGAATTTTTGAACGAACCAAAAAGTATTACAGCATGTTCACCAGAATCTTGGGTTAGAGTATTTATGGAAAATGGTGAATACAAGTACTATACTTATCTAGAATGCGGTAATTATCGTTCAGCAACCGACCACGAAGGACCACAGATTGTTCTGAATGGAGATAATCCGATGTATATATCACTTGGTACTACTTTTACTGATCCCGGTATTGCTAGTGTCAAAGATAATGCCGATGGGGAAATCGATACCAAGAATGTTCGAGTTGATACCTCTTCGATAGATATTAATAGGATAGGAGAGTACACAGTACGTTACACGGCTTTCGATAAAATGCAAAATAGAACTGACGTAACTAGAACTGTAAATGTTATTCGTAATATTAAGGATGAAGTTATTGCTAAGACTGATGAATCGAATGCTTACAAAGGTGCTGGTGTTTCTAACTACTTGTTATTTTCGGGAATGCTTTGGCGAATTGTTAAAGTTAATGATGATGGAACTATTAAATTAATCTTAGATGATAATGCCGCTAATTTACTTTATCGCCAAGATGGTGAAACATTTGAAGGATCTAACGTAGCCAAGTGGTTAAATGATTATTTTTATCCAACTCTTAGAAATACCGATACTTATGTTAAAAGTGATAGTACTTGGTGCGAATCTACTATAGGTGATCCACAAGCAGCACCTAGTACTTGTGAAAATTACACTAGTGGTATGCCAGTAGGAATGCTAACGATAAGAGAATTCTTAGATACTATCGATAGTGAGGCTACTACTTATTTCAACACTAATATTTCGTTTTGGCTTTTAGATCATCAAGATGATACGACAGGATATGCTTTCTATAACCAAAGACAAGGAAGAATACTTCCTATGGATAACCAAGATTACGTTGGAGTTAGACCTGTTATCAATTTGAAAACTGACAATAGTTTTATTATTTCAGGTGATGGAAGTGCAGATAGTCCTTATAAATTGAACGACTATCAATATGGTCGCGATAACGATATGCTAAAAGATCGCTATATCGGTGAATACATTAATTATTCTGGTCAATATTTCCGTATTATCGGTTTCGATGAGAATCAAAATATTAAAGTTATCAGTGCAGGACCTATTAGAAACAGTTCGACGAACTTGGATTTAGTAGCAGGTTACGATAATTACGATGAAGTTTTAAAATTTGATCCATCTATCGAAGGTAACCTTGGTTACAAATTGAATTACGAATTAGGTGATTATATCAATGGCTCTCTACTAGTTGAACATGAATTTGAAAGGTCTTATTACGATACTACCAAAAATTATAGTGACTTAGATAAGGATAAATTTACATCTATGTTATCTATTCCAAATAGTTACGATTTGTTCTCTGGTAGCAATAATAACGTTGAATTTATCGGTTACAACTATTCGTTTATCGATGTCGTTAATCAGAATGGTCATTTCTTAATGGTAAATACGGCTAATGGTCAAGTCTTCGATGTGTTAGGTAAGTTATTCCCAACTAATTCATTAAAGATTGTTGCTTACATCAGTAAGGATGCTCGACTTGCTGGTGGAAGAGGTACGGCTACCAATCCGTATTATATAAAATAAGAGAGGTGTAAAAAATGAAAAAGAATCAAAAACCAAAGAAAAAGAAAACTAACGTTAAGTGGTGGACAGTTCTAAGTTTAGTTTTTGTTTTAGGACTAGTTGCCATGATTGCTTGGGTTACGTTAGGTGGCAAAACTATTTCTTTCGTTCCATTTGAAGTAGAAGCAAGAAGTGTCAAAGTGAAAGAGACGGCTATTGCTAATTCTCAAGCAGTAGGGTGGATAAGAGTTCAAGGAACTAACATCGATTACCCAGTTATTTATGATACACATGAAGCCTATGATAGTAAACTTGATTATACTTGGATTACACATCGTCCAACAACAAGTGAAAATCGTTTGGTCATCTATGGTCATAATCTTAGAAATGTATCTAGTGAACCAGTTGTAGGGGATGAAAGCTTTACACGTTTTGAACAGTTGATGTCTTTCGTTTATGAAGATTTCGCTAAAAATAATCTTTACATTCAATATTCACATGATGGCGTGGATGACGTTTACTTGATTTATGCTGTCGGTTTTGCTGGAAGTGAAGAGACAGGTAAGACTACGGGATCTTTAAACGAAACTAAACAATATATTCAACAAGTTAAAGATAATAGTTTGTATAGTTACGATGTCGAAGTCGATGAAAACGATACTTTGCTTTCTCTTATTACTTGTACAAGATATTTTGGCTTAGATGGAAAAACACAATTTAGAATCGATGCTCGTAAATTGAGAGAAAATGAAAAAATTGAACAATACGCTGTTGAAAAAACATCAAATTATGATATAATCAAGTAAGATAGGAGGTTTTCTTAATGGAGAGAATATTACGTCACAAAAAACTTTTACTTTTTTTGGTTTTTACTCTCGTGTTTCTCCCTACGACTATTTTGGGTGCCACTAGGATGAATCCATCCAGTGACCAAAATGTTTGTGTCAATGGAAGAATTTATCAAATTACAGAAATGGGAAGAGATGTAAATCCTGCTCATATTACAGCTAGAGATATCGAAAAAGGTTGCTTGTACGATACTGCTACAGGTCGTTGCAAAACTGGCTCGACTTCTTTTAAAGCTAAAGATATGGTTAGAAGTTGTGCTCTTACTTCTGGAAAAATAGGCGATGACGACTATCAGTTTTCGACATGTCCTTTGGAAAGTGATCAAAACTCTGTTACTGATATTTCTGTAATATCAGAAAACATAAGACAAGAATGGGTGCCTTCAATAGCTCAGTGGAAGGTAGTTATTACTGGAGCTAGTGGTTATCGAATCGGTATTGTTAGACCTCAATCTGGAACACCTGCTTTCCGTGAAGCATGTCTCGAATATAGCGAAGGGGAATGTATTTCTTATGGATTCCCTGTATTTGATGGCGATTGGCTATCAGGAAACAATGGAACATTCGAGGCTTACTTTAATCCAGGTGACGACTACGCTTTGGCTTTCTATCTAGATAATGGTGCTGGTAATCCTTGTAATGGTGCTTATATGGGATATGTTCAAGGTTCGGCAAAAACAGCAATACCTAACCAGATACGTGATCGTGCTGTTTGTGTTAATTATCGGAATAAAGTTGTAGGAAGTGCTAATGAAAGTATAGCACGGACTTTGGTTAACGAATGTTTCGATGATGAGATCGAATATTCTTTAGTTGAGAAATACACGGATGCTGAAATAAATAGTCATATTAATCAAGCAGATAACATTTTAAGTAACTTATCTGCAAAAACACAAATGACCGATAAATTGCAATGTTACTTTGATGATGGATTGAATTCTAATACGACTGCTCCTAATGATCCTAATGGTCATGCTTCAAAACAAAAATACACTCAACTTTTAGAAGATGTTGGTGGCGAGTATTGGGGAGCTCTCTGTACGGAAGTTATGACGATTACTTACGAAGAACCTAAAGCTTTAGCTGCAGGTGATGGTTTCAGTTATACACCAGTAATTACGATGACTCGTACTTGTGAGCCAGTAGAACTTAAAAAGCCAGTATGGCGTCCTCGTTGTGCTTATGGTATCGAGTGTTACGGTGGACCTGCTAACCATAATGGTGAAGGTGGAGCAGGACCTAATACATCATTCGATAGTTGTGTGGCAACTTGTGATGGTGGAACTTATTCGCAAAAATGTATCAATCAATGTTATAAACAAGTTTACGAAGACGATACATCTTCTTCTGATAAAGTAATTTCCCGTGTTCCAAGTTATTCGAACAACAATGTTATCGACGTTCGTTCGGCTTGTAATGCAACTGGTACACCATATATATGTAAAGATGGTAATGGAAATGCTATGAGAACCGGTCGTGGTAGTATCTTATCGTCTTGTGAAGTTATTAATAGTAACCACGATTGTCGTGGAGATGGATCTACTTATTGTGTAAGTGAACACTGTTTACAATTTACTTATTTAAATGGATGTAATGCTAATGGTTCAACTGCTGGAACTAACTGTTACGAAGTTTACAAATCTTCAACTAATTGTGTTATGGAAGACCCAGCTGTTGCTTATCAAAGAGAAATCGACAAGAGTTATAACGAATATCTTCAAGTTCAAGAAGCTATTAAAAAGTACACAAGTGATTCTTTAAGTGCTGAAACCTTTAGTGCCTCAGTTACTGATTCACATTCAGGAGAGGTAATTACTTATAAAGATGCAACAGATAGAGAAGTTCAAGTTGACGTTAAAAATTACACAGTTACGCTCGATGGAAAGACTTCTACTCAAGATTACGATGTTGAAAAACTTGGTTCTGTTTCTTATCAGATAGGAATTCCTGGTAACTGTTCTAACGGACAATGTACGACTCGTACAGTTGATGCAACTTCATATAGAACTACTCGTGAACTTACTTTGAATTTAGATAAAGCTTATTTGTCAAAAGTTAATATTGGAGATATTAAGTATGGAAAGAAATACTTCGATGTAAGTCAAGATGAAGCTAAGTATTATTACGATGGTGGTTATAAGTTCTATTCCAATGTAAATGCTCAAGGATACAATATACTTGAACGTTGGCCAAATATAATTGGTTGGGATAGTGAAGATGCGATTAAAGATGGCGATTTTGCTAGTCAAGGAATTACGCAAAACATCTATTATAATTTTGCTAATCTAGGTTCTTGGAAACAATGGAGTTCGATCGATTTGAATTGTTTCTATGGAATCAAAGCTTGTACTTCGCTTTATAATGACCCTACTACATGTCCTCCTTGCGCTGATGGCGAAAAGAACTGTGTTAACTCTGGAGGAATCACTTATATCTTTAGACCAATCGATTTAAATCAACCATTCCTAGAAGATCAATCTGAAACTGGAAGAGATCCTAGATGGAACTGGACAACAAGTGCTAATAACCAAAGATTTAACATCGAACCAAATGAAACAAGGTTAGATATTATCGATAAAGGTTACAGTATCTACAATACTTCTAATCAAGAGGTCGATAATAGTGAAGAACTAGATTACGAAATTAAACTTACAAAACAAAATATCAATGCTATTAGACAATACAATTATGAACATAACAACGAATACTTAGATTACGATATGTATTGTTATAACGATACTTCGCTTGGAATGAACGTTTGTAAGAGTAACTTCTTAAGTGGAGGAACCAACACTTTTGGAACAGGCCCTAATCAATATATGGATTTAGTAAGACGTGGTATCATCGGTTGTAACAATCAAACTGGTGAACAATGTACACGTAAATATGTCGATATGACGGGAGGTTCTAGATAATGAATAAAGGAATTTTATTAACAGGACTTATTCTTTTAGGAGTTTTCACTTTAGGAATGGTAAATATCATCCAGAACTATTCTTCGGGAAACGAACTAGATTATTATTTACTTAGAAATACGACCGAAGCGGCCATGCTCGATGCTGTAGATTACGGATTCTATCAAGTGTCAGGTGGACAAATTAGAATGGATAAAGAAAAATTTGTCGAAAGTTTCGTTCGCCGCTTTGCTCAAGGCGTAAATAATGACCGTAACTATGATATCCGTATTTACGATATCAATGAAACACCTCCTAAAGTGAGTGTTAAAATAGGTTCTTCTACTTCGGTAGTTTTTGCAGGAGAAGCATTCCAAATTAAAAACCAAATCGATGCTATCCTTGAAACTAAGTACGAAGAAGATCGTCGGATTATCGATGTTATCGACGATATTGATTAAAGGAAAGAAGGGATTAAAAGATGAATAATCTTGTAACAGGATTTAAGAAATTTTTATCAAATAAGAATACCGTTACGGTAGTCGGTGTACTACTTGCGGTATTCGTATTGTACATCGGTTATAATATGCGTGTTAATGCCGCTATTACACCGGTATCTGTACCGTATGCAACCGTTACGATCAATCCAAGTACGCAAATTACGCAGGAAATGATTGGAACGATGCAAATTCCACAATCGATGTTAGCAAACAGTAGTGTTTACTATAACGCTAGTGAGGTTTTAAACCAATACAGTAACTACGATACAGTTATTCCAAGAGGAAGTTTGTTCTATAGAAGAGCAGTAGTACCTGAAAGTTCACTTCCTGATTCACTTATCAGAGAAGATTATCCAGAAGGTTACGTTTTAGTTAACATGTCTTTGAATATGCAAACTTCTTATGGTAACCAAATTTTACCTGGAAACTATGTCGATATCTATTTGAAAGCAATCAATAACTTAGATGAAGATAGAGCTAATCAAAGAGATACAATCATGGTTGGTAAGTTAATTGAAAACGTTAAAGTACTTGCTGTCTTAGACGGTAACGGTAAAAACGTTTTCGAAAATGTGGAAGAAGAAAGAACTCCAGCGATGATGATCTTCGCAGTTCCTGAAGAGTACCACATCTTATTAAGAAAAACTATGTACTTAAGAACTTACGATGCAACACTTTTACCAGTTCCGACACGTGAGTCTTTAAAAGAACAACCAGGAGAAGTACGTATCAGTAGTGAAGATATCAAGAATTGGATTAACGAAGTAACTTATTGGACAGAAGATATGTCAAGCACTGGAACAGTCGAATAGAAAAGGGGTGGCCCGATGAATGACAATGTATTTGAGCAAATAGACTTTGGACCATTTCAAACTTATATCGATAACGATGATATTACCGATGTTTCCTATTCGAATAACGGACAAATTTGGATACGTTCTCTAACCCAAGGTTCAGTTAGAGTAGAAAATCCCGCTATCAATAATGCTCTTGTTGAAAAACTAGCTTTCCAGTGTTCGAATGTAATGGGAAAAACATTTAATATGGCAAGTCCATTTCTCGATGCTGAAAGTACGGAACTACGTATGAATTTCGTCCATGATTCGATAGCTACTAATGGTGTTGCGTTAGTTATTCGTAAAACTCCAGCGAAGATAAGACTTGAAAAGGAAAAACTTTTACAAGAAGATTACGTTACGCAAGATATACATGATTTTCTTATTAAATGTGTCGAAGGACACTGTAACATTATCGTTTGTGGAGAAACTGGATCAGGTAAAACTGAGTTCGTTAAATACTTAGCTTCACATACGAAAACTAATGAAAAACTAATAACGATCGAAGATACGTTGGAACTTCACTTGGATAAGATCTTCCCTCAAAGAGATATCGTAGCCATGAAGACAAACAATATCGCTTCATACTCAGAAGTACTAGTTACTTGTATGCGGCAGAATCCAAAATGGATTCTTTTGTCCGAAGTTCGTAGTGCCGAAGCCGTAAGTGCTGTTCGTAACTCGATTTCGTCAGGACACAATATCTTGTCGACTATCCACTCGGATAAAGCAAGTGCCATACCATTTCGTATGTATAGCTTGATGGAAACAGAAGTCGATGTCGATCAGTTCTTAAAGACCATTTATCGTTATATTCAACTAGGTGTTCATATCAAGGCTTTCTATAGTCAGAAGTATCAAAAATTCCATCGTGAAATCGATGAAGTTTGCGAATTCTACGTCGATGATGATAACGAAGTACAATCACGTATTTTGTATCAAAAAATCGGTGAGAAAATCGTCAAGAGAAATCCTAGTGAACATTTACTTGAGTATTTACAAGGCCAAAACATTATGTTAGATACAAAATTTGATAATGCTCTTAGTGAAGAGGAAATAAAAAAGGAAAAAGAATTGGAAGAAGCTAAGAAGAACGAAACTTTGAAAGCTACACCAATGGCAGCTCCTAGTGTTAATCCAAATCCTGCACCAGTTGCCCCAAGTCCAAATCCTACAACAGTGGTAGTATCTAGTAGTGCAGTTCCTCAAACACCAAGTGTTACGGCTCCTAGAGCTCCCCAGGCTCCAGTTGGACCTGTTGTTAGTAAACCAATAGAAGAAATATAAAGGATGTGATAGACCATGGAATTATTCGTATTATTGTTAATTGCGTTATTCGTAATCGTTTATCGTAATTACCGTGGGCAAAACGTTTATCGGTTTATCGTAGATCAAGTAGGTCTCGTCTATGATAAGTTCGCTCCTTACTCTTTTAAATTAGTAAGAGAGAAAACGAAAGAATTAGGACAGGAGTATACCGCAAGGCAATATTTAACGCAAGTGTTAATGTTTTCAGCTTTTGCAGGAATTGTCTCTTATCTTTATTTCTATAATATCGTTATCTCGATTATATACATCGTCATCGTCGATGCTACGATTCCTTACTTAGCATTCTTACGGTGTAAAAGAGTGTATAGTGAATTTATCTTCGAACAAATTCAAATCTATACGACAAATACGATTATGGAATTTGCTACAACCCAAAGTTTCGTTAAATCTTTGGAAGGAGTAGCAGCGAGTGGTGTCCTTGAAGAACCTGTCTTAGGTGATGTTCAACATATGATTGAACTTGCTTACGAAAATGGTTCGATCGACGAATCACTAGAATATTTCAATAACATCTATCACTACTACATAGTTAAAAACATGCATCAATTGTTCTTACAAATTACTAAAGAAGGTGCTCAAGATTCTGGAGAATCTCTGGAAAACATGCAACTCGATATCGATATGTTGGTCGAAGGTGTTTACCGCGATAGAATGGAGAGAGCTACTTTCCATAAGTCGTTCTTAAAATATGGTATGATGCTTTATCTAATGGTTATGTTAGTACAGTATCTATTAGGTAATGAAACGTATTTAAAAATCCTCGATTTATGGTATATGAAGATTTTACTTCATGGAATCTTAATATTTAATAGTTATTTTCTTCTTAAAGGAGAAAAATATTATAACGAGAATGTAGGTGCTGAATAATGGAAGTACTAATTGTCTCAGCTATAGTTATCTTCGTCTTACTTTATAATAATACGATCGATGGTAATAAATTCATCAAAGATAACGAACAATATTTCCAAATGTTAAAAGAAGACGATTACGAGTTCTTAATTTATGCAAGATATGGAGATAGTGTAAATCCCCAAGAGCTATTTAACAAAAGAATTATGTATGGTCTATTAACAGCTGCAATATTCTTATTTATCTTCTTATCTGACTTAAACTTACTTACTATTGTATTATCAATCGGTGTTGGATACATGGTGTTTAAATCATCTTATACGCAATTAAAAAAATATTATAAAGCTCATTTGCATGATATCGACATTATGTTGCCATACTATTTAAAGGGATTAGAAATTTTAGTACAACACTATACAGTGCCAGTAGCACTTGGTAAGTCTATTGCCGATGCACCTGAAATTTTTAAACCTGGACTTAGGACGTTAATTGATAGAATCGATGCAGGGGATTCGAGTATTGATCCTTACATGGAATTTGCTAATACTTATCCCGTTCGTGATTCAATGCGAATGATGCGTTTATTATATCGTCTTGGAATAGGTAGTCAGGAAAAGAAACAAGAAAGACTACTAATGTTTTCAAGAACGGTATCATCTTTACAAAATAAAGCAAGAGAGCAAAAGTATAAGGAACGTTTGGATCACATGGAAGGTCAAACAATGATCATGTTAGTTGCAACTGGTGGAGGCGTAATGCTACTTATCTTAGTATCGATGATGATGATGTTCTAATGTGTAAAGTCCAATGTTCTTACGTTGTAGAATTTTACATTTTGTGTTATAACTAATAATAGAAAGGAGTGTTGAAATAATGAAAGAGGCGACTGGAGAGTTAAATATGACGGTTGTTACGATTATTGCTATCGGAGCTATCGTTGCATTCTTCTGGATTATGTGGCCACAAATTCAAAATACAATTCAAAGTCAATGGAATGGTATTCAATCTTGTGGAGAAGGCTATCATTTAAATGAAAACGGCGTTTGTGTAAGGTAGGTGACAAATCGTGAGAGAAGCGATTGGTGGAGCAATGAGTATTCAGTTCATCATTATTTTCTTGTTGCTCGTAAATTCTTATTTAGCATTTACTGTTAACTATACGAAGGCGTTCCGGGTTAAAAATGAGATAATAAGTATTATCGAAAAGAACGAGGGGTTAACAGGCGTAGGTGATAATCAAATGTGTGGTGATGGCACGGATAGTGCGACAGCTTGTGGACAAATTCAAACGTATTTGAATCAGGTTGGTTATAATACACCGGAGTTCAACTGTCCTGTAGGATATGTTAAACAACCTGGTGGTTATTGTTCTCAATCAGTGTGTGAGGGTACCCATAATTCTCAAAACTTAGGTGCTCAGTATGTAGGTGCTCATTACGGTATTATCACTTTCGTTCAAATTAAATTTCCAATTATCGATAAGTTACTTCCGGCATTATCTAATGTGTTTGCAGTAAGTGGTGAAACTAAGACTGTTTACTCTTCTGGAACGAATACAGAGACCGGTGGAGGCTATTTATTCTGTAATTGATAATAGATATGAAGAAATAAAAGGGTGATAATATGAATGTAATCATAACAAATGAACAACAAGCTGTCGTGGCAGGATTAGATATCGATATTATAAAAAGTCTAAATGGACAATTCGATGTCGATGAATTGATCAGCATGTTTCAAAATTTTTACTTTGGTAAAATGATTTTGGATTTGACGGCGATTAAAGATTATAAGAATTTACAAAATTTACAAAAATTATCGATGTCTTTAGAGGTAGATAAAATCATTCTTTTATTACCTCCAGGAGATCAAGAATGTACTTCTAATGCATTTTTGTCACAGTTGATTTCGATGGGAATTTATAATTTTACAACGAATTTAGAAGGACTTCAATATTTGTATTCACATCCGAATAGTTATCGAGATGTTGCGCATATTCATCAGCTTGGTCAAATGCAGCCTGGAATCGCGATGCCTAGAAATAATGAAAGTGGTGAAGTAAATAATACAATTATTAACGTCACTTCTGGTATGAATATTTTGGGTATTAAAAATCTTACAGATCATGCTGGAGCAACTACGTTAACATACATGATAAAAAAGAATTTAGAAGGTCGCGGTTTGTCGGTAGCGGCAATTGAACTTAATAAGAGAGATTTCCAATATTTTCAAGAAAAGGATATGGTTTCAGTAAATGCCGAGCAATTTCCGACAGAAGTTATGAAACATCAAGATAAAAATATTGTGTTGGTCGATTTAAATGACTCAAATCAAGAAGAAGCTTGCACAGATGTTATTTATTTACTTGAACCATCGATGATTCGCCTTAATAAATTAATGCGAAGAGATCGTCGAATATTTGAAAAAATGCGCGGAAAGAAAATTGTCCTTTGTCAAAGTCTATTAAATCAGACAGATATTAATGATTTAGAGTATGAAGCAAAGGCTAAGATATTCTATAACTTGCCACCACTAAACGATCGTATTAAAAATACTACCATTTCTGATATGCTTACTAAACTTGGTATTCTAAGTGGTGATGGCAGTGCTACTAATGGTGGATTATTCAATATTTTCAAAGGAAATTAATAAATAGATTTTGACAACATTTGACAATTGCTATTGACAAACAAAAAAATAGCAAGTATGATTAGATTGTACAAAGGGAGGTATAAAAAATGGATTTATTTCAAATTCTAGATAATTGTAATGGTATTGGACCGATAGTTTCATTTGTTAAAAATGGTATTTTCCCAATCATTCAAATTGGTATCCCAATTATTTTGATTGTAATGGGGTCAATCGACTTAGGTAAAGCAGTTTTATCAAGTGATGATAAGGAAATTAAGGGTGCGACTGGAAAGTTAGTTAAGCGTGCTATTGCAGCTGTAGCTGTATTCTTTGTTGCAACTATCGTTACATTGTTGATGGGAATGTTTGATGTTTCTATTGCAGGTACTGATAGTTGGAGTGCTTGTTGGAATGATCCAATGGGTGGAGCTGTCAAAGACGACGATGGTAATTAATTATTAATATGGGTTCTTGTAACCCTGTTTTTTTTTTGCTATAATAAAGATAGTTTAGGAAAGAAGGTTTACTATGGATGCAGAAAAGAAAAAAATGATTTTTATTTTAGGTGGATTTGTCGGAGTTCTTATTCTAATAATCGCAATTGTATGTATTTTCTTCTTGTTTCAAAATCATACTTTAACGTATACTCAAATAGAAGATAAATTAAAGTCTTCAGCTATCAAATATTATGAAGATCATAAAGATTTACTTCCGCAAGACGATGGCGATGAAGAAAGAATAGAAGCGTCTACTTTAATAAATGAGGAATTACTTGATTCATTTGCTGATATGACTGGGGACGAAGATACTCTTTGTAGTGGTTATGTAGTAGTATCTAATGTAAGAGGTACTTACGTTTATACTCCTTATTTGGAATGTGGTGAAGATTATAAAACTGAAACTTTAGCAGAGCATATTTTAAAGACCACTGGAGAGATATCTTCAGATTATAGTGGTTTATATGAGTGGAATGGTGAACATGTATTTCGTGGCGAAAGACCTAGTAATATAACTTACATCGGGGGAAAGCTTTGGCGTATTGTTAAAGTAGATAACAATGGTGAAGTAGTATTGATTTATGCCGATAGTATAGATTCAAAAGATGATATTATCGCTTGGGATAATCGTTTTAATAATGAAACACAAGACAATTCTGGAATAAACGATTACGAACGCAGTAGGGTTCGTTCGTATTTGCTTAATTATTATGATAAGAAGTTTACAGATTCGATGAAATCTAATATTGTTACTTATGATATTTGCATTGGTAAACGTAATTATGATGTAACAGTATTTGATGGAACTGCAGAATGTTCTACGACTTTTAGCGATCCTATTGGTTTACTTCCAGTATATGACTATTATAATGTTAGTTTAGATACAAGTTGTGCTCCTGGTGAATACAGTTGCCAAAATTATAATTATATGTCTCGAGTGTTTAGTCGAAATTGGTGGACTGCCACAGCTAATACATTAAATACCTACTGGGTTTATCAAGTAAAAAATGGAATTGCTCATGCGGAGACAGCAAGTCTTGTTGCGGATATTCGTCCTGTAATTCACTTAAATAGAAACTTTATTTATAAAGGTGGAAGTGGTACAGGAGACGATCCTTACGTTATCGAATAAATATGTTTAAAAGTTCTCTTTTAAGAGAACTTTTACAATTCGTTGATTTTGTTGAGTAAATAATCTAAATTATTAATTGCTAATGTCCCTTTTTATGTTATAATGTTTATAGTAGTGGTTTTGTCTATTAAGAGGTGAATTATGAAATTTAATTCAATTTATAAATATATATTTTTAATTTTATCGATTTGTATTTTTATTGTTCCAACGCAAGTTTATGCATTCGGGGGCATTTTTGATACTGTTGAAGATTGGATTAATGGAAAAAAATCAGATTTTGATCCAGAAGATATTAATGTTTCTTTTGCTCCACCAGATTCTCAGGGAATGGTAAAAGTAACTCTCCAAATAGATAGTGCTAAAAAGAAATATTATGATGATAATTCTATTTTTGCTGATTCTTTATATGGTGGTTCTATACACAATGTTTATGAACTATATCCAAAAGATTCTGTTTATTCCTCTTGTTCTTTGAGCGCAAATGCTAAAAGTGTTGTATGTACGTTTAAAGAATCAGACCTTGTTAATGGAACTATCAAATCTATTCCTGTTGTTAATCGTGGTTCTAATAAAATAGTTGATGTAACTATAAAATACGAAAATAGTTGTGATAATAGTAAATGGAAAAATGGTGGTTCTAAAGAATTACAAAATATGGTGAAGGCACTACAAAATAGAGAAACTAGATTAAGAAATTGTGATGATCTAAATAGTTGCTCTTATGATACACATTTTGATTTGCTTAATGAATATACTGATTATCTTAATAGTCTTACAAATAAGCAAACGGAGTATGCTGCTTTCCAAAATTGTAGTCCTTTTAACTCTATTCAAAGTTCGATAGATGAAATTACTGGTAGTCACGATAAAGCTGAGGAAAAATATTCCAAAAAACTTGATGAGGCTAATATTCCTCAAGAAGCAATGGATGCTTATAATAATGCATATAGACGATCAGTACTTGCTGGCAAAAATTCTAGAAATAACGATTATTCAAATTCTAGTTGGGGTGGTAATACTTTAACTTCAGAAGATTATTGTGATACAATGTATTCTGATATTTTTAATATTGCTAATACGATATATGACTGGATTCGTATTATTGCTCCAATTTTACTTATAATTTTTGGATCTTTAGATTTCGGTAAAGCCGTTATTTCGAATGATCGCGAAGCTTTACAGAAAGCAACTAGTAGTTTTGTTAAACGTGCTATTTGTACTATTGGTATTTTTTTTCTACCACTTATTGTTAATTTAATTATGTCGTGGCCTGGAATTGGTGATTTTGTTGATTCTGTAGGACAAAGAATCTGTGAACTTACATTTTAAATTCGAGAAGGGAGTGATGCCTTGTGTTTATTTTGGATACAGCTAATGTTTTTTATGATTTTTTGCGTGGCTTTTTCGGCGGTATAGATCGTATTTTATATCGTTGGCTAGCTTTTGTTACCAATTTATCATTCACTATTTCTGATTTTACTATTACTCCACCCTTTATAACCGCTTTTACTGCTAGAATATACGTAATTATCTCGATTTTTATGTTGTTTAGACTAGCAATTTCTTTACTAAATGGTATTGTTAATCCAGACAGTTTAATAGATAAGAACACAGGAATGCAAAAGATAATTCCTAGAATTATAGTATCACTTTCATTACTAATTTTCTTACCTACTGTGCTTTTCCCTAAGTTATTAGACTGGACTCCCCAAATTGCGAATACTATTCCAAAGATAATTTTAGGTGTTAATAATACACCTAGTTACGATATGACAGAAGATATTATTACTGGAAAAACTATAGGTACTGTTATTTCTAGTGCCGCGGTTGGTACTTTTATAACTCCTTCGACTGATGTTTGCTCAGCGACGGAAGATATTTCTGATGAAGAAAATGTAGATTATTCCGCTGATTTGCCTACTGATTTAACAATTTTAGACGATGATATAATTAAGTCACGTTGTATATATAAAAGAGATGTTTATGCTTACGATTATGCAATTCCAGCGAGCTCACTTGTGGGTCTTATTTTATTACTAGTCATGTTAAGCTTTTGCTTGGATTTTGCTATTAGATCTATTAAATTGTGTATTTTACAGGTGTTAGCACCTATTCCAATTATCAGTTATATAAGTCCCAAAGCAGGGAAAGATAGTGCTTTTTCAGCCTGGCTTAGGACTTTTGTCTCCACTTATCTTGAATTATTTATAAAAATGGCTATTGTATTTTTTGTCTTGTTTATTATTCAACAGGTAATACAGGTTGGCGTTCAAGGTTCTGAAAATGGTGTGTTTGTTTTTGCTTCTGCAGATAAAATTCCTAATAGTTTGATGGCTGTTGCGAAGATTTTTATCATTATTGGTCTATTGTTCTTTGCTCGTCAGGCACCTAAATTTATTAGTGACATGTTGGGATTGAAGAAAGGAGCTGGTGGTTCTCTCGGTCTTAGCGGACTTTTAGCTGGAACTTCTGCTTTCTTTAGTGGCGCTGGAATAATTGGCTCTGGAGCCGCTGCTTTGGATCAAATGAGTGAAGCATCAAGTGCAATAGCTCAAGGTAAACAGGTTCCTAGTGCTTGGAGTAGAGGTCGCGATATTGCTGCTAATATGCGTGGAGAACCTCAAGGTCGCTCTGTTACTGGTCGAATGGTTGATTTTGCACGAATGATGAAAGCTAATTCAGTTGGATTATCGGATAGAGATATTCAGGCTCAAAAGGGTGCTGTTGAAGATGCACAAGATAGCTATAACAAGGCTGCATTTGCTGAAAAGAACGCTCGAAGTAGATGGGAAGGATTTGTTATGTCTGAGGATTTAAAGGCATGGTCTGAACGTGGAGTAAATAGTTTCTCGGAACCTGAACCAAAAATGCCAGAGATAACTGCTTCTATGAGTGATCAACAAATTTCAGAAATGCAAAGTGCGTATTTTGCTGAACATGCTCAGTGGCAACATCGAAAAGAACTATATGGAAAACAACAACAAGAAAGATTCGATGCTTTCCAAACTACAAAAGCTGATTTGTATAAAGAATATACTGATGCACATAATGCAACTTTGGCAGCTAAAGTGGTACTTGATAAACGTACTAATAAACTTAATGATGCTAAAGAATCTCGAAAAACAATGCTTGGCGGCGATAGAAGTTCAAAATACAATGCTAAACGTGGAAATCACTTTGAACATGATTAAAGAATAAAGGGGTGTGATACAAATGAATAATTATTTAATTCCAGCGAATTCCAAGAGAGGAAATTTAATCTTCGGATTGTTTCGACCCTTCGATTTGGGATTATTTGGAACTGGAGTGGCTGTGACACTTATAGCTATCTTGATTTTTCAGGGTCAGTTATCTAATACTTTGATTGCAATTGGATGTTTATCACCAGCTTTGATTACAGGGTTACTTGTTGCTCCTGTTCCTTATTATCATAATGTGCTTAATGTTTTAGTTGAAGGATATGAATTTATTACAACAAGACAAAGATTGTATTGGAAAGGTTGGTGTTATAAAGATGGCAAACTTAAATAGAACTTCGCAATATACAGAAGATTGGCTACCTTTACAGGGAATCAATAATGGAATGATTTTACTTCCTGGTCAGATGAAAGTTTGTGGTGTAAAGATTACACCTCGGAATATTTTTATACTTGATGCTGATTCTCAAGAAAATGTTTTGATTGCTTTAAAAAATTTTTATAATCAACTAGAATTTGAGTTTTGGTTGGTTGTAGCGGATCGTCCTACGGATATTTCAATTTACATGTCACAATTACAATTACTTTACAATAATACGACAAATCCTGCTATTCGTAAATTAATTAACGAAGATATTCAAAAAGGAAATACTTTTGTTTCGAATAATGTCGTTGATACTGAATATTATATTCTTTTTAAAGAGAGTAATATGGAAATTTTACAAAAGAAAGTTAGGCTTTTAATTAATGGACTTGCCAGTTGTGGATTATCGGCTGCTCAGACAAGTAATGAAGATATGAGAATCATCTTGGATAATTTCTTAAATGGTGGTAAGACCACTGAATTTGGGACGGTGATGCCTGTATGATAGATTTAAAAAGTCAAATTGCTCCTAAAGGATTACAATTTAATCCAAGTGATTTCTTTATAAGTGATAAGTATGCTACTATTTTGAGTGTTATTTCATATCCAAAATATATTTCACCAGGATATTTATCTCAACTTACTAGTATGTCAGGAATTAAAATAGTTATCAAGCATATTCCAGTTCCTTTTCAAACAATGTCAAAAATGTTAAATAAGCAAATTGCTGATTTGCAAATTCGTTATCAAGAAGAAAAGGAGACAACAATTCGTGAACGTATTCGTCAAGATGCTGAATCTTTACAATATTTCGTATCGATGTTAGCAGGAAGTCAAGCACGTATTTTTGATTTTCAAATGCACATTATGATTACAGCCGATACTAGAGAAGATTTGGAAATGAAAAAGGTTAATGTTAAAAACTATTTGGATGCTATGGAATTAAAGGCAGTTTCTTTGCGCTTCGAACAAGAAAAAGTTTTAAAATCGATTTTACCTATTTTCCCAAAACAGGATATCGAAGATCGTATTGGTACTCCAATTCCTTCTGTGACGATTGCGGCAATGTATCCGTTTATTTTCGATACAATTAAAGACCCTGGTCTATCAACTTTATTAGGTGTTGATTTCTCTGGAGGAGTTATTTTATTCAATCAATTTTTGTATCAAATTAAGAAAGAGAATAACCGAAATAATGCCAACTTAATTATTCTTGGTACTTCTGGAAGTGGTAAGTCTACCGCTGCTAAATTAGTACTTAGAGGGCATATTCGTAATGGTTGTCAAATTGTAGCAATCGATCCTGAAAATGAACTTGAAGAAATGACTAAGACCTTTGGTGGAGATACTATCGACTTAGGTAAGGGTGGAGAATTCGGAATGATCAATCCACTTCAAGTTGTACTTGATGCTGATGAAGATGAAGTTAAACAGGGACTTGGCTATACGGTTTTAACTAGAACTTTACAATTTTTAAAGGCATTTTTAAAGTATTATGATCCATCTATTGAAGAAGATGTTTTGACTATGTTTAGTGAGATTGCTCAAGATACTTATAAACGTTTTGGAATTGATTTCAATAGTGATTTTTCCAACTATAAACCTGATCAATATCCAACTTTCTCAGATGTTCATGCGACGATTAAAGATAGGATTGTTCAAATGACTGATCATACTCATGAACGAGATATTATGGAACGTCTCGAATTAAAAATTCGTCCATTAACTAAGGAATTACAATATTATTTTGATGGTCACACGACAATTCAGGAGCAAAGTGATTTCATGGTATTTAATATCAAAGAGTTAATGAATGCCGATGTAAATATTCGAAATGCTTTGTTCTTTAACGTATTGAAGTATGCTTGGGGTCTATGTTTAAATCGTGATGTTAATACAATCCTCATGGTTGATGAAGCTCACGTATTATTGAGTGGTAATAATGCGATTGGAGCTGATTTCTTGGCTCAAGTTCAAAGACGTGCTCGTAAGTATAATACAGGCTCAATTATCATTACTCAACAACCAAGTGATTTTGCTGACCCTGCAGTTATTACGCAAGGTAAAGCTATTTTTGATAATGCTTCTTACTATCTTATCATGGGTTTAAGGAAACAGGCTACTGAGGATTTAGGAATGTTAATAGATTTAAATGAAAATGAAAAGGAAAGCATCAAACGTTATGGTCAAGGAGAAGCCTTGTTTGTTTGTGGAGGCAGACGTATGCGTATTAATGTTATAGTAACAAAGGAAGAGTTAGAATCGTTTGGTTCTGCAGGAGGATTCTAAAAGTCCTCTTTCTTTATATACCAGGAATTTACTTGGGAAATAAAAAAACAATTAAAACCAAAACGAAATGTTCTTTAAAATGGATGTAGGTAGACATATTTTATATGGTATAAATTGGCATAAAAATTTATAAAAACAGTTGATTAGCAAACTTATAGTTTTAGAATGTATCCTGATAAAGAACAACAAGTAAAATTAAATCAGTTGTTAGGTGCTTCTAGTTTTATTTACAATTATTATCTTTCGTAAAAAATAGACTATACGTACTATCCAAGATTAGATAGAAATATAAATGCAAATATTAACTTGTTGACAGAAAAAATTAAATATTATATAAAAGAAATAGAACAAAATTAGATTAAAATAATCAACAAGTAAGTGAGGTCGTGACGACACAGAAATTGGTTTCTGGGTGAAGAATCCTATGAAGAAAAAAATACCAAATCGTAAGATCTGGGGATGATTTATTTATAAATCATCTTGTTTAAAGCGGGTGAGTACTAATGGATGATGATTTTGATATTATAGGTAAAATTAAAGAAATGATGACTAAAAAACCTTTTACTTTTTTTTCTATTTTAGGTGGTATTTTTATCTTATTCTTTATTCCTTTGGTTGCAATCATTACAATTGCATATCCCGTTATTAGTACTGCCTTTTTTATGTCTGATTCTACTACAGCTGGAGAGGATGTTCATTACGATCTTTCACAATATGACGAAAGAGCTCAAAAATGTATTATTGAATTTGGAATAGAGGATCCCACTTCTGCTGCAGGAAAAACAACTATTGAGTATTGCGAGACATTATATAAGACTGTTGAGAGTTATAAAGAAGAATTCGGTGTTGATATTAATCCAATGATGATTACGGCAACTTTATTTTATGGAAGAGGATATGGTGATTATACTAATCATTCTTGTCAAGTAGATGAAGGAGAAGAACCTGATCCTGAGTGTGAACCTGCTGAAATAGTAACACCCGGAAACTTTGGAAGTTGGTTTGATGACCCCGAATATAATAAGAAAGCAAAAAAATATGTTAAGACACTTGCTAGTTTTATGCTTTTAAAAACAACTACTAATAATAGTTGTGGTGATACCGTTTCTTATGTTGTTGATCCTCCTACTATCAAAGAGGTTGCTTATGAAAAATGGGATCTATTAGGTGATTTATTAGATGGTGACAGAGCTTTTGATGGAGCTAGTAAAAGAGAAATAACTAATGTGCAGTTATACAATGGTAAAGAATCTGATCCAGGGAGTTGTCCTTTTTATTCTGAAAGTGAAAAATATATGAATTCGAAGGAATACGCAAGTTTTAAAGCTGATTATAATTCTACTTTAAAAAATTGTGGTGGTGATGCTTCTAGTTCTTCTTGCCAGAGTGCATTTTCTTCTCTTAACAATCGAAATAAAGATTTATTTCAACCTTGGGCCAATGCTGGTATTGTTAACGATCCTCTTGGTAGTAATAGTGTTACTTGTCCTACTTTTAGTAGACAGGGAAACCCTGTTGGTGGTGATGAATATAAGGATGAATACGGTAATCACTACTATTATCATGATTGTGCTCAAGCTCCTTATCAAACTGAAGTGTATTCTGTAGATTATCGACGCGAAGGACTTTATTATTATAAATTAATGGCGCCGATGAGAGGCTTTTGGGGAAACTTAATTCCATGGTTAAACGATTATGGAATTGAAGATAGTTTTATCTCTAAATATTATGAACCTGTTATAAAAAGTGAAAATGGAGAAATACCAGAAGATATTGTAATTGAGATGGTTGATGGTATTTATGATCTTTATGAAACTATCATGGGTAGCACGTATGTTAACTTTGAAGATGTGGATCTTGATATTAATGGCTTTGGAGGTACATCATCTTATGGCGGCGATGTCTTCTTAGGAGATGCTGGCGAATGGTCTACATGGACACAGGTAGATCCTCGTTGGGAATCAACATCATTAGGTGGAAGTACGATTGGAGAAGTTGGTTGTGCTCTTACATCGCTTGCTAAACTAATTGCTTGGAGTGGTGCTGATAAAAATTTTGCTGGTCCATTTAATCCTTCGACTTTTGCTCGTGCTTGGGGTGATTTTACTCCCGGTGGCTTTATTAGGAGTTGGTCTACTGCTACTAGAGCTGTACCAGGTCTTTCTTATGTAGATGTTTATGATTCTGATGTTAAAAATGTTGTTGATAAATATATTCATGCTTCTAATGATTCGACTAAGTACCTTATTGTGCTTAAAGTTTGGCAAGTTGGTGACTATGAATCCCATTGGTGTGCTGTCGTTGGATGGGAAGGCGGCGAGCCTTTGATTAATGATCCAAGTTATGGTGTAACTACGCGTTTATCTCAGGGAGGTAAAGGTTCTCGAGCTGGTCGCTATGGTTACTATCGTGCGGTTGTATATAGATATGGGTGATGGGTGATAATATGCAAAAGTATGGAACTGAAATAAAAATTTCTGTTATTTTGTTAAGTATTCCGGCTATTATTGGAGTTGTTATATTCTTTTTTGTGACTAATAATTCTCAAACATCGAAAGAATCTTATTTTCTTTTTGAAAATGGTATTGTCTGGCTCTTTCAAGGAGAACAGATTGAGGATTTGACAGACTTGAAAACAAAGAATGAAACTTTAGCTAATACTGAGTTTTCTGTTTATATCAATAATCGTTTTCAACGTACTGCTTATCTAAGGGAAAAAAATACAGATTGGTATTATCAGGATGATTTGGAAGAAAGGATACCTTCACCTATGTTTGCTTATACTGGAGAAAATTTAGAAGTAGTGACGTTTAATGTAAACAAGTTGGAACAAGAAGATATAAGTGTATTAAATAAATATACAATTCAAAAAAATTATACTATTGCTGGTATCGAAGATTTGACATATAATGAAAAGGTATCTTTTGATTTCGATAGTGATGGAATGAAAGAAACACTTTATGTAGCTTCTAATTTGTATAGTCATTTTGAAAATCCTGAACCGGGTGATAAAACGTTCTTAATTATTTTATATTACGATGGCAATGATAGTAGGGTTTTAAAAAATATCTATATAGATAAAGAAGATGAGTTTGATGATGACATGACTGCTTTTGAAATAAGTTCAATTATTCGTTTACCTAATCAGGAAAAATATAGTATAATATTCAATAGATATAAAACGATGGGTGGATTGTCTATTTGTCCAACATTATTTGAATTTAAAAGTGATACTTTTGAAATGATTAAAACTTGCAAGGAGATGGAATCATGAAATTAAAATTTAAAGCGGAACCTAAAGATATTTTAATTTTTGTTCTATTTTCAATTTTTTTACTTTATGTGGTGGCTCTTGGTGTTTTAAATTTGCCTTCGCTTGCTATTGAAGGAGAATTTTTTGGATTAGATCCATTTCCAGCTTTTGATGGTGAACATATTGCGGCAACGCTTGTGTTTTATCTTTTAGCTTTAGGGGCTCTTTTCATGAGTGTTAGTTCTTATTTCTTTGAACGTGAAAAAGGTTTTGGAATTTCAACTGAGAAGACTGATAAAGGTTATAGCCGTTGGGCAAAAGAAAAAGAAATTAAAGAAGAACTCGAAAGAGTTAGTATTAAGGACCGTGATTCCAAAGCAGCTGGAATTCCTTTAATTTTAAAAGATAATGAGATGTGGGTCGATAATGGTGAATATCACTCGTTAGTTATCGGTGCCACTGGATCTGGTAAAACTCAAACTTGTATTTTACCGATGGTGCAGAGTTTGGCTAAGGCTAAAGAATCGATGATTATTACTGACCCTAAGGGTGAGATTTACGAACAGACTTCAGAATTATTAAGGGCTAGAGGTTATCAAATTTTACTTTTGAACTTTCGTGATCCTCAAAATGGTAATGCCTGGAATCCGTTAACTTTACCTTATGAAATGTATCGTAATGGTAACCAAGATAAGGCTATCGAGTTACTAGATGACTTAGCACTTAATATTTTGTACGAAGAAAATAATGGTAATGCTGATCCATTCTGGGAAAAAACTTCCGCTGACTACTTTT
>CANQDB010000008.1 GCA_947591175.1 uncultured Bacilli bacterium | reverse complement strand
TAAAACATACCGTAAAAGGTGTGTTTTTTGTTGCGAATTTGCTTGACTGGGGGGGGTATGTTTGGCTTATAATAGAGATAGAATAGGCGGTGTGTCTAATGAAGGATAGAATAAAGTTTTTTCTAATCTTTGGAATAAGTCTACTTTTAATTGGAAGTATTGGTATGAGTTTTGCCTTATTTACGACTGATACAGAACGAAAAGGAGCCCTCAATATAGTTGCAGTTAATACTTCATGCCCTTTAGAAAGTGAAGAACTTGATGAAAATAATCAAATAACACTTGGGGCAAATGAACAAAAAACAATAACTTTTAAACTAACAAATGCAAGTCTCTTCAATGTAAAATCAATAATTACCTATACAGGCACTGATGTTGAGGTTACTTATGATGCTGGTAGCAAAGATAATATATCAATTGAAGAACTTCCTATCAATGAACAAAGAGAGATAACTTTGTATATAAAGAACAATAGTCAAAGAAGTCAAACAGTAACAATTAATGCTAAGTGTGGCTTTGTAGGAAAAGATTTGACTCTTGAAGATGGAGAAACTCAAATAGATAAGGAACATACAAGTCCACCTGCTATTTTAAGAAGTTGGTCTAATGGTTATACTACTGATGATTTTCATAATTCAGCGTATAAAAGTAAAGTAACAAGTGTAGAGTTTAAGACAAACACAAGTGAAGTACCATCTAATCCAATACAAACATGGAGTGTAAAAGATACAAAAAGTGAAGAAGAGGTAACAGCGTACTTACTAGATGATGGGTCAAATGCTGGAACATATAAAGTAATCATTTCTACTTCTGCTGCTACATTATATGCTAATGAGAATTCAACTTATATGTTTTATATGTTTTCAGGATTAAAAGAGATAAAAGGACTAGAGTTATTATATACTTCCAAAGTAACGGACATGTCAAGTATGTTCCAAGAATGTAGCCAATTAACTGATTTAAGTTCAATATCTAACTGGGATACATCAAGTGTAACAGATATGTCTAGTATGTTCGCTCGCTGTAGACAATTAACTGATGTAGGATATTTAAGTGGCTGGATCACATCAAAAGTAACAGATATGTCTCATATATTCTCAGACTGTAGTCAATTAAGCAGTGTAGGGGATTTAAGTGAATGGGATACTTCTCATGTAACAAAAATGAATGATGTTTTCTTTAATTGTAGCCAATTAACAAGTGTGGGAGATTTAAGTGATTGGGACACGTCAAGTGTAACTAATATGTCTTATATGTTCAGTGGATGTAGCCAATTAACTGAATTAGATTTAAGTGGTTGGGATACATCAAGTGTAACGATTATGGGTTATATGTTCGGTTATTGTAGCCAATTACAATCATTAAATTTAAGTGGCTGGGACACATCAAGTGTAACGACTATGGCTTGGATGTTCCAAAACTGTCGCCAATTGAGCACAACCATCACGATACTTGGTAATGTAACTAATTATAGTTCTATGTTTAGTAATGCAGCTACTGCAAGTAATGCTCGTATAACAGTTAATTATACAACTGCTAATCAATCGATAGTACAGGAAATGGTTAATACACAATCATATAATTCACATGTTTATATGGCTGATAGCCCTGTTCCTGAATATGATGTAACTATTGTTGATAACTCAAATGTTACTGCTAATCCATCTAGGACTTATGCAAATTTAAAAGTAACTTTAGAGTGTACTCTTGAGAATAAACTTATTTCTTCATTTAAATTAAATGGTACTCAAATATCTGGCAATACTTTCAAAATGCCAGAGGGAGCAGCAAAAATTACTGATATTGTTCTTATTGATGGAGCGATTGTTGAATCTTCACATAATCCATATGATAACAATGCTAACACTTCTATTGAGAAAACATTTGCTGGTGCTAAGTCTCTTACGGTTGTTTTAGAGTATGAAACACAGTCATCAAGTTATGATTATGTTCAATTGTATGATAGTCCTAGTTCATCTACTCCTCTCGGTAATAAAAAATATGGAGGTTCAACTAAAACAACTGAAACTATTACAATTAATGGGGATTATGTGAAAATAACGTTTAAAACTAATGCTAGTGGAAATTCTTATTATGGATATAAGGCTGTTATTACACCTAATTACTAGAGAAAGTGACTCTCATGAGTTCTTTTTCTTTTCTTCTAAAAAAAACTTTTATGCATATCCTTTACTAGGAGGTATCGGTTATGGATAAAGATAATACAGGAGCGATACATAATTATAATCATGGTATAACGATAGTTGAGAGAAAAAGTGCTTTAATTTCTGGTGTTAAAAAGATCGAAAGTTTTGATGATGAAGAATTCCTAATGGATACTGTTATGGGAATGTTAGTTATCAAAGGAGAAGGGCTCGAACTACTTAAGTTAGATACACTCCAAGGAAATGTTTCTATAAAGGGCTTAATTAAATCATTTGCTTATATAGAAGAAGGGACCAAAAAAGACAAAGAGAACAGTATACTTAATCGGTTGTTTAAATAATGAACTTAGAAGTACAGATTCAATCGATGATTTTCTCTTTTGTCTATGGCCTTTTCTTTTCGTTTTTATTAAACTTAAATTATCGGGTTTTATTTACGAGTAAAAAGTATATTCAGGTAATTGGTAATCTTTTCTTTATAATCGATAATGTCCTTTTGTACTTTATCTTGCTTCGTTATATTAATAATGGAGTATTACATTTATACTTTTTACTACTGGTTGCTTTAGGCTTCTTTGCGGGTAATCCAACGACTAAAAAGATACGTTTTAAGAAGTGGTTTTCGTCTTTTCGAAAGAATTCTTGAGTAATTCTTTTTTCTTTACATTTATTTTTGTAAAATTATGAAAAGTATTGTCTATTTTATTGAAATAACGCTTTTCTTTATACTATAATGTATGTTAGAAAAGTAGGTGAAGGCTATGGCAAAAGTTAGTAAGCAAAGAGTGTTGTTGCGTCGTCGTTTCTTTGTTTTAGTAACGGCTTGTTTTGTCATTGTCGGAACTCTTTTTGTTACCCTAGGTGGGTACTGGGTTGATATCATTAAAAAATATCAAGAGAAAAGTAATTTAGAAAAAGAATTAGTGGAACTTAAAAATAAAGAGGCAGCTCTACAAGTCGATGTACAAAAATTACAAGATCCTGACTATGTAGCACGCTATGCTAGAGAAAAATATCTCTATTCGAAAGATGGAGAATTTATTATTCGAATTCCAGAAGAATAGTTTTTGGGGGCTTTATGAAAGAGCAAGTTTTAACATTTTTAAAAGGTAACAAAGTACAAGATAATGATGTATTGGTAGTAGGAGTATCAGGAGGACCTGATTCTCTTACTTTACTGGCAATTTTAAAAGAACTTACGAAAGAGATTTCGTATTCTTTAGTGTGTGCTCATGTCAATCATAATGTACGAAAAGTTAGTGCCGAAGAAAAGAAGTTTGTCGAGGGCTGGTGTAAGGACCATGACATCGTCTTTGAATCGATGATTATCGAAAAGTACGGAGACGATAATTTCCACAATGAAGCAAGGAATATTAGGTATCAATTCTTTGAACAAATCGTTCATAAATACAAGGCATCTTTCTTGATTACGGCTCATCATGGCGATGACTTGATGGAAACCATTTTAATGCGCTTAGTTAGGGGGTCAACTTTAAAAGGTTACAGTGGTTTTAGTGCAAGAGTCGAGATGGATGATTATGTTATTTTAAGACCATTTATCTTTTTTACGAAAGAAGAAATACTAAATTATGCTATAAAACATAAGATTCCTTTTGTAATAGACCAATCTAATTTTAAGAGTAAATATACGAGAAATAGGTATCGGAAAGAAGTACTTCCGTTCTTAAAGAAAGAAGATCCGCTTGTTCATGAGAAGTTTTTAAAATTTAGTACACTCTTGGAACAATATAATGACTTTATCGATAGAGAGACGAAAAAGGCTTTAGCCAAGGTTTATCAGGATGGAGTTTTGGCTATTCCTAAATATTTAAAACTTGAACCTTTATTACAGACTGAAGTAATTCACTCTATTTTGGAAGAAGTTTATCAAGATGACTTGATGCTCGTTAACGATAGACATGTACAACTTATTCAAGCCCTTATTACTTCGAGAAAGAGTAATGCTTTTATCTATTTACCGAACGAGGTAAAGGTTGTAAAAAGTTACGATAAGTTGCATCTTGTTATCGAGTCGGGAGAAGTTGCAAGTTACGAAATCGAGTTAATCGATTATGCTTTCTTACCGAATGGAAAGCATTTGGAAGTAGTCGAACACATGGATGAAAATGGAAATGATATCTGTCGCTTGAGTAGTAAAGATGTCACTTTACCGCTTTATGTAAGGACTAGAAAACATGGTGATAAGATAGAATTATTGGGGACAAAGGGTCATCGTAAAATCAAAGATATCATGATTGATAAGAAGATTCCTCTTGAAGAAAGAGAATTATGGCCAATTGTTACAGATTCTAAAGGAGAAATCGTCTGGCTTCCAGGTTTAAAGAAAAGTAAATTTAATAAGACAAAACAGGAGAAATGTGATATAATAGTTAAATATTACTGACAAGGAGGAAAAACATGAATCGTAGAAATGTAAAAAGAGGACTTGTTCCTTATGCTTTTTTAATTATTTTGATGTTAGGAGTACTTTACTTTATCAATGTGATGAATCAAAAGGTAAATGTACTTACTTATGATGAATTGATGACTAAAATCGAAAGCGGAGAAGTAACGGAAGTATTGGTTACCCCAAAGGAAAGAGCTTTAGTGTATGAAATTCGTGGAATGCTTAAAGATTATGACGAAAACGAATCGTTCTTTGTAAGAGTTCCACTAAGTGACCAAGTTATTCGCTCACTTTTAGATGCTTACGAAGGACATCATTTTACACTAGATACCGAGGCTGACCCAGAGTCTAGTTCATTATTACTTATTATCGTTAATGTCTTACCTATTTTATTACTAGGTGGAATGATTATTTTCTTCTTTACAAGACAAGTAAATAGTTCGAATAAATCACTTGATTTCGGAAAGAGTAAAGCCCAATTAAGTGATGATAAACATAAAGTTACTTTTAATGATGTCGCAGGTCTTAAAGAAGAAAAAGAAGAAGTTAAAGAGTTAATTGATTTCTTGAAGAATCCTAAACGCTTTCAAAAGTTAGGAGCCCGTATTCCAAAAGGAGTTTTATTAGTAGGTCCTCCTGGAACTGGTAAAACTTTACTTGCTCGTGCCGTAGCCGGTGAAGCAAATGTTCCTTTCTATTACATAAGCGGATCTGACTTCGTAGAGTTATTCGTCGGAGTTGGAGCAAGTCGTGTTAGAGATATGTTTAAACAGGCTAAACATAATGCTCCATGTCTAATCTTTATCGATGAAATCGATGCGGTTGGTCGTCAAAGAGGTACTGGACTTGGTGGAGGACACGATGAACGTGAACAAACTTTGAACCAATTGTTAACCGAGATGGATGGATTTGGTGCTAACGAAGGAATTATTGTAATTGCGGCAACCAATAGAGCCGATGTCTTAGATCCTGCTTTATTACGTCCAGGACGTTTCGATCGTCAAGTAACAGTAGGACTTCCTGATGTAAGAGAAAGAGAAGATATCTTAAGAGTTCATGCTCGTAATAAAGTTTTGAGTCCGAAGGTTGATCTTAAAAATATTGCTAAACGTACTCCTGGCTTTAGTGGAGCCGATCTTGAAAACTTACTTAATGAGGCTGCGTTACTTGCTGTTCGAAGAGACAAAAACCAAATCACTTTAGTTGATGTGGATGATGCTACTGATAGAGTTATTGCTGGTCCTGCTAAAACAAGTCGTAAGTATACGGAACATGAGAAAGAATTAGTAGCTTATCATGAATCAGGTCACGCGGTAGTTGGTCTTAAATTAAAGAATGCCGACGAAGTACAAAAGATTACAATTATTCCACATGGTCAAGCAGGTGGTTATACGATGTCTCTTCCAAAAGAAGAACGTTACTTTGCCACAAGAACTGAGTTAATTGAACAAATAACTGGATTGTTGGCTGGACGTGTTTCTGAGGAACTTCACTTTGGCGAGGTTTCAACTGGAGCTCATAACGATTTTGAAAGGGCTACTAAAATAGCTCGAGCTATGGTTACTGAATATGGTATGAGTGATTTAGGTCCTGTACAATTTGAACAACAAGAAGGTGGGGTCTTCTTAGGACGTGACTACAACAAGACGAAGAACTTCTCTAACGAAGTTGCTCACGAAATCGATATCGAAATGCGGAAGATTATCGATGAGTGTTACAAAGATGCAAAGAAAGTATTGATGGAAAACCAAGATTTGGTAAAACTACTTGCTGATACATTAATCGAACATGAAACACTTACGAAAGAACAAATCGATCATTTAGTTGAACATGGTACTTTACCTCCTGAAGATGATGGTACAATTATGGATGACGCCAAAGTTGAGGAAAGCCATGAAAATACTAAAGAAGTTAGTATGATGGAACTTAAAAGATTAGCCAAAGAAAAGGGAATCAAGGGTTATACTAAAATGACTCGTGAAGAACTTGAAGAGGCTTTGAAACACCAAGACTAAAATTTTATAAGTAATTTTAAGTAGTATGTTTGAACTCAGACATACTATTTTTTCTTGCTTTTTTCGGCTTTTTGTGGTAAAATGATGACTGTTCGAATGAAAGAGGGGATTTTTTATGGTTGATGCTTCAAGACAAAAGAAAATTCTTATTAAAACGATTTTACCTATATTTATGTCCTTTGTTATGAGTGGTGCTTTTAATGGTTTATTGCACTTTAAATTGGTTAAAAAGAATACGATTAATTCTTTCAGTTCTAGTACTGATATGGTAGATTTAAATAATTCTATAGATATTTTAGATTACATGGTAAATTCTAATAATTCATTAACAACTGCTGTTAACAATATGGGTTTTCAAAGTTTGGTTATTAATGATTTGTTCTCCTTAGTTAATGATAATATTAATTTATCATCTACAACTTCTTTATTTTATGATAAAGATCGTTTAGAAATTTCGTTACCACAGTTTACAGTATCATTTTATAAATATGAAACTAAAGAGATTTTTAAACTTACTCAGAATGATAGTACTTTCCTTTATACGTACTTTGAAGATTCTCATGATGAAAATGTAGTTTTAACTTATCCTGATTCTTCATTTTGTTTAGAAGAAAACCAAATTAAAGTTAATTGTCCGACTTCTAGTGAAGGATACTATGTTCCTAAAGAAAGTCATTTGTTATTAATGACACAATTATTAGAGAATTGCCTTCAAAATAAAACCTTTGATGATACTTATTATGGTGTTAAAGATTTACTTGGTTACGATATTAGTAATGAAGCATTAGAGAAAGATATTTCACAGTATGTAACTTTGAAATATACTGGTTCTTATGATTCAAAAAAAGTTGAAAGTGTTGTATCGGCTTTAAATCCTGGGAACGAAGAAATCCGTTCTTTGCTTGCTCCAATTATGGCTACTTCACTAGAACAATCTTTAAACTGTAAACCTATTCACTATCGAAGTAGATATTCACTTGAAAATCATGTAACGATTGCCGATTCTACTGACGAATGGATTAGCTTTACTAATTTCTCAGTTAAAAATTCGGATTACGGTACAGATACTTTAGACTTTTATTCTTATAATGGAAATAAATATCGCTTATCTTACTATACAGCTTATAAAAATAATGAAGTATCTCATTTGTTATCGTTTGCTATTAGTGGAGAAGATAATTTGCTTGTAGATTATAATCCTAAAGATTGTAGTGTTATTTTTCGTACCTTTAACGAAAATGACATGCAAGTTTCTAGTATTATGCTAGATAAAGCTGATAGTCATGCTTTTGTTAAGCAAATGATTGATAATTTTGAAACCCAAACTTCAATTCCTGAAGTAGTAACACAATTATTAACTTATAAGGATAATTGTGAGAAAACTGAAAGTCAATCTGATACTTTTGCAGTATATGTGAAACAGTAATAAGATAATTATTAAAGAAAGGTCATTTTGGCCTTTTTTTCTTAAAAAGATCGTGAAAAATTTATTGACAAAACCTTTTGATAACTTTATTATAAAGTACTAGTGAAAGTTGCTTTTATTTTTTTTCTATGTTATATTCTATTTAAAATAGGAGGGGAATTATTGCGATGAAAACAAGTAACATTAATAAAAATAGTGAAAAATTTGAAGGCCTTTTAGCTAAAAGAAAAACTCTTACTAAAGATAAAAAAAATAATATTTGTAAGGTTTCTGCCGCTGATTCTCAACTTAATGATATTTTAGTCAATTTTAATGAAGAAAATTTATATGAAAGTAGAATAGTTTAATAAAAAGATTAAATGGAGAGGATTATCCTCTTTTTAGTTTTAAAAAAGAAGGTGAGGTGGGTCGAGACTTATCTACTCGGCAATTTTATGGAGTGGAAAATAGGTAATGTAACAATTGCTAACCAAGTGGTTTTGGCTCCGATGGCAGGAATTGGTAATGCCAGTTATCGCAAGATTATCAAAGAGATGGGTGCAGGTCTTATCTATGCTGAAATGGTTAGTGACAAAGCACTCTTCTATCAAAATAAGAAAACTGTCGATATGCTCTATATGGAAGAAATGGAAAGACCTATTGCTCAACAGATATTTGGTAACGATAAAGAGTCTTTTGTGGCGGCCAGTAAGTTTATTTATGAAAATATGAAACCTGATATTATCGATATTAATATGGGATGTCCTGTTCCAAAAGTTGCAGTTCATGCTCAAGCAGGGGCGGCTCTATTAAAGAATCCTGATAAAATATATGAAATTGTTAAAGCGGTAGTAGACACTGTTCCAATTCCTGTAACTGTGAAGATTAGAAGTGGCTGGGATATGGAACATATTAATGCGGTTGAGGTAGCAAAAATATGTGAGAAGGCTGGGGCTAAAGCGATAGCAATTCACGCTCGTACTCGTAGTCAAGGCTACAGTGGTAAAGCCGATTGGAATATCATTAAACAAGTTAAAGAGAATGTCTCAATTCCAGTTATTGGAAATGGTGATGTAACTAGTCCTATTCTTGCTAAAAAGATGCTCGATGAAACGGGATGTGATGCCGTTATGATCGGTCGTGGTGTCTTAGGTAATCCTTGGCTTATTAAAGAGACAATTGCTTATCTTGATAAAGGGATTTTACTAGAACCACCTTCGGCAGTTGAGAAAATTGATATGTGCTTACATCACTTAGATTATTTGGTGCAACTAAAAGATGAAAAGGTTGCACGTCTTGAGATTCGTAATCATATCGCCTGGTACTTAAAAGGCTTACCTAATGCTAATGCAATCAAAAAGAAAATCTTTTCACTTCCTACAATTGATGATATAATCGAGGTGTTAGGAAATTATCGTAAAGAAATGGAGAGTTGGCATGGAAAAGAATAAGAATTATTACGAAATATTAGGTGTTTCGGAAGATGCTACTTTAAAAGAAATAAAAGATAAATATAAGTCTTTACAAACTGAATGGGATCCTAAGAAAAATACAGGTAAAAAAGAAGGTAAGAAGTGGCACGATATCAAGATGGCTTACGAAACATTATCTGATAAAGAAAAGAGAATGGAATACGATAAGCAACTTAATGAGGTTGTCGAAGGTGAAATAGTAGAAGAAAAGAAGGAAGAAACTAAAGAGAAAGTGGTTGAGCCAGAGTTAAAGGCTTACTTTTTTCCAAGAGTTGTCGCTTATATAATCGATGCCTTTTTGATTAGTGCTGTTGCTAGTTTCATCTTTGCTTTTTTTCCACAGGTTAACAATTTACTTAAATTAAATGAAGAGCAGGTTGCAATTCAAGAAAGTTTTATACAACAGGAGATAACACAAGAACAATATCTTGCACAATCGCTCGATTTGAGTTATGATATGGCATACCAAAACGTGGTATATGTTTTGATTGAAGTGTCGTTAGCCTTGGGTTATTTTGTCGTTTTCCAATATAAAAACGGTGGACGGACACTAGGTAAAAAGTTAATGCATATTAAAGTAGTATCGGCAACTGGTGAAGAGTTAACAGTCAATAGTTTTTTATACAGGGCTTTATTGTTACAGTCTTTAGCAATTGATGTACTTTTAATAGGCGGTGTCTTTTTACTTAAAGGACAAGCATATGGTGCTTATGAATTAGGTTTTAGTTTATTTCAAACCATTTTTGTATTAACTACCTTAGGTATGGTTTTATTCCGTAAAGATGGTCGTGGACTACATGATTTATTGGGTGGAACTAAAGTAGTTATGGATGGTAGTAAGGAGAGAGAGTTATGCGTGAATTAAGTGAACAAGAAGTAGTTCGTCGCGAGAAGTTAAAGTATCTAGAAGAAAAAGGAATTAATCCTTTCGGACAACGTTTTGAAGTTAAGGATTATTCTAAAGATCTTAGAGATAAATACGTTAACGAAACCAAAGAAGAACTAATCGAAATGAATATTCCGGCAGTAGTTGCAGGTCGTATTATGACTAAGCGTGGCAAGGGTAAAGTTGGATTTATGCATATTCAGGATAAGTTAGGTCAAATTCAGATTTACGTACGTCAAGATATTTTAGGAGAGGATATGTACGATGTCTTCAAGAAGTCTGATATTGGTGATATCGTCGGTATCGAAGGAACTGTTTTTAGAACTGATACGGGAGAATTAAGTATTAAGGCTAGTAAGTATACGCACCTATCGAAGGCTCTTCGTCCTTTGCCTGAAAAGTTCCATGGTTTAACTGATACTGAGGAACGCTATCGTAGACGTTATGTAGACTTGATTATGAATGAAGAAGCACGTAAAGTGGCTTTTGCTAGACCAAAGATTATTCGTTCGATTCAACATTATTTGGATAATTTAGGTTACACTGAAGTTGAAACACCTGTTCTTGGTACTATCTTAGGTGGTGCCGCAGCGCGTCCATTTATTACCCATCATAATACACTAGATATCGATATGTATTTGCGAATTGCGACTGAGTTATCATTAAAAAGATTAATTGTCGGTGGCATGGATGCTGTTTACGAAATAGGTAGACTCTTCCGTAATGAAGGAATGGATAAGAATCATAATCCGGAGTTTACGACAATCGAAGTTTATAAGGCTTTTAGTGATCTCGAAGGTATGATGGATTTAACGGAAGGACTTATTTCAACTGTCGCTATGGAGTTAAATGGTACTTATGAAATAGATTTTAGAGGTCAACATATATCACTTGCACCAAAGTATGAAAGACGTCATATGGTCGACTTAATTAAAGAGAAGACGGGAATCGATTTCTTCCAAGATATGTCGTTTGAAGATGCTAAGAAATTGGCTATCGAACATGGTATCGAAGTAGAACCACATTTTGGATATGGTCATATCGTCAATGCATTTTTCGAGAAGTACGTCGAAGAGACAATTATCAATCCGACATTTGTCTATGGTCATCCGATTGAGATTAGTCCTTTGGCTAGAAAGAGTAAGGATCCGCGTTTTACTGAAAGATTTGAACTTTTCATTAACGGAAGCGAATATGCTAATGCTTTCACGGAGTTGAATGATCCAATCGATCAAGAACAACGTTTCTTAAAGCAGTTAGAAGAAAAAGAAAAAGGAAATGCCGAAGCCAACGAGATGGATACAGATTACGTTGAGGCTTTGGAATATGGAATGCCTCCAACTGGTGGTATGGGACTTGGAATCGATCGCTTAGTAATGTTACTTACAGGAAGCGAATCAATTCGTGAGGTTATCCTCTTCCCAACGATGAAATTAAAAGATTAAAAAAAAAGCAAGCCCATTTTGTTGAAAAAATGGGTTTTTGTGTAAATTTTAGTAAACTTGTTTGTATTTTTTTGGGGTGGGTGTATAATTGGAAATAGGAGGGTTTATATGAAGAAACATAATTTATTGAAAGTTATTTTAATCTCAATTGTCGTTGCAGCATTATGTACTTGGGTATTTAGTATTACGACAATTCAGTATGATCAAACGACAGGTGCTGCTACATTGTTGGCTGATGGAACAAGGGCTGAAGTTGGACTTCTTGATTTATTCACTTATCCATCTCAAGCAATATATTATTTCTCACCAATCTTTGTATTTGTACTTGCTGTTGGGGCGTTTTATGGAATTATTTCCAAGACTGGAGCATATCGTAGTTTACTCGATAAGTTAGTTAAAGGATTTAATGGGCGCGAATGGATATTCTTAGCCTTCTCGATGATTTTAATTGCTGGACTTACTTCTATTTCGGGACTTAACTATGCTATGCTGTTCTTATTCCCATTAGTAATCGCAGTTGTTCTACTTATGGGTTACAACAAATTAGTAGCTGCCTCAGTTACAGTAGGTTCTTTACTTGTCGGTATGATGGGAACTACTTACGGTGTTGAAAATATCGGAGGTTTCTTAGATAATTTAGGAATTGCTCCTGAAACTGAAATTACGACTAAACTTCTAATTTTGGTTGTTGGCTTGGTACTTCTTATTTTCCATGTATTGTATTATGGCAACAAAACGAGAAATACGACTGATTTAGCTGAAAAAGAATACGTTCCTAGTGAAGTTGAAAAACCAAAGAGTGTTTGGCCTTTAGCTATTTTCTTTGATGTAGCCTTAATCGTCATGGTCATGGCTTATATTCCTTGGGAATCTGTCTTTGGAGTTACGGCATTTACCGATGCTACAAATTGGGTAATGGATTTTCAAATTTCAGGTTATCCTATTCTTTACAAGATTTTAGGTGCTATAATGCCATTTGGTCAATGGACTAGTTTATCACAAACGCCATTCTATACTTTAGGAGCAGTACTTTTGATTAGTGCTAGTATTATCGCTTTATGCTATAGAATGAAACTAGATGACTTCTTGAAAGGTTTGAAAGATGGTTTAAAGAAGGCTGTTCGTCCAGCAGGACTTATGCTTTTAATCTATACAGTATTACTTATTTTTGCCTTTCATCCAGTTCAATTAACTATCTATAAGATGATTATTGAATTGTCGAGTGGCTTCAATATCGTTACTGTTGGATTAGTATCTATCTTATCTTCTTTGTTTAATGTCGATACGTTCTATGTGGCTCAAAGTACTTTACCTTATTTAACAATGGTATTTACTGATTCTACATATTATCCACTTATTAGTATTATGTTCCAAGCACTTTATGGATTAACGATGTTAGTGGCTCCAACTAGTGTAATCTTGATGGGTACGCTTTGCTACTTGAATGTTTCTTATAAAGAGTGGTTAAAACATATTTGGCAGATGGTTGCGGCTTTGTTAGTTGTACTATTTGTTATATTCACAATTATCTTAATTGTGTAGCTATTAGAAACTGTAGTTCAAAAATACTGCAGTTTTTTTATGCTTTTTTTGTTTGAAATAATCTCTTTTTTCACATAATAATCATAGACTTAAATGAAAGGGGAGTTCTTATGTTTTCAAAGTTTACAGAAGAAGCACAAAAAATATTAGTTTTAGCTAAAAGTGAAATGGCAGCATTAAAGCATCCATATGTTGGAAGTGAACATCTACTTTTAGCAATTTTAAGAAATAAGAATAATGAAGTTGCCAAGAAGTTGCAAACGTATGACCTTACCTATAAAAAAATGAAAGAAGAAGTTATTAGGGTTATCGGTTTAGGTAATGAAGATAATCCCTGGTTTTTATATACACCTTTATTGAAAAGAATTTTAGAAGGAGCAATTTTGGAAGCAAAAGAGTCGAGTGATGGCGAAGTTACAGTCGAGCATCTTTTCTTATCTCTTTTAGATGAAGGAGAAGGAGTGGCTATTCGCATTTTACTTGGCCTAGGAATCGATTTGGATGAACTTTATCAGTCTTTTGCAACGCCTTTTGTTAAGAAGAGTGGTAAAAGTGGTAAGAAATTAATGGTCGAAGAGTTTGCGATCGATTTTAATGAGTGTGTTGTAAAGAAAGAAGTTGATCCTGTTATTGCTAGAGATAGTGAACTCGAAAGACTTATGGAAATTTTATCTCGAAGGACTAAGAATAATCCTTTATTAATTGGAGAAGCTGGCGTTGGAAAGACGGCCATTGTCGAAGAGTTAGCACGTCTTATCGTTAACGATAAAGTTCCTGAAAAACTACGAGGTAAAAGAATATTATCCTTATCAATCGCAGGCTTGGTTGCCGGAACTAAATATCGTGGCGAGTTCGAGGAAAGAGTCAATAAGATTTTAAAGGAAGTCGAAGGACATCCTGAGATAATACTTTTTGTCGATGAAATCCATACTTTGGTAGGTGCAGGTGGAGCTGAAGGGGCAATCGATGCTTCGAACATTTTAAAACCGATTTTGGCTAGGGGAAAAATTCGTCTGATTGGAGCTACGACGACTGCTGAATACAAACACTTTATCGAAAAAGATAAAGCCTTTGCAAGACGTTTTCAAACTATTTTAGTTGAAGAGCCTACGAGAGAGAAGACAATTGCTATTTTAAAAAGACTAAAACCTCTTTATGAAGGTTATCATCACGTTCATATTGCGGATGATTTGTTAACGATGATTGTTGATTTATCAGATAGATATTTCTTCGACCGAAGACAACCTGACAAGGCGATTGACTTGTTAGATGAAGTATCGGCTAAAGTTGCTTTGATGGTTCATCCTAATTTGGTTAAGTTGGACTCTTTAAAAGAAAAGTTAAGTGAGGTACAGAAAGATAAAAATAAAATGATTATGCAACAAGACTTTAAGGCCGCTTCACTTTTAAAAGAAAAAGAAAAGAAAATTGAAGATAAGATTAATCGTTTAAATTTAAAGTTGTCTTCAAAACAAGCTCCTAAAGAGGTCGATAAGGAAACAATCTTATCTCTTTTAGAAGAGAAGACAAAGATTCCAGTTTACGATTTAGCAACTTATCCAAATAAGTATTTCGCGTCTTTAGAGAAAGAACTTAACGAAGAAGTACTTGGTCAAAAAGAAGTAATACGCGAACTATATTTGGCGACAAAAAGAATACAATTAGGGTTACGTGTTGAAGGAAAGCCTTGTTCATTCCTCTTTGTTGGAAAAACTGGGGTTGGAAAGACTCAACTCGTTAAAGCTTATGCCAAGAGAATGGTTGGAGAAGAACATTTTATAAGATTAGATATGAGTGAATATAGAGAAAGTCACAGTATCAGCAAGATTATCGGTTCACCTCCAGGTTACGTTGGTTATCAAGAAAGTAACACAGTGCTAGAACAGATTAGGACATTTCCATACTCTATTTTGTTACTCGATGAAATTGAAAAAGCTCATCCAGCAGTCTTACAATTATTTTTACAAGCACTAGACGATGGAGTCATGAAGACAAGTGATGGGGCTAAAGTAAGATTCGATCATGTTTTAATATTCATGACTTCCAATATAGGCTGCAATATCGATAATATTGGGTTCCATGAAGATAAGAAGGCTTCGGTTTTAAGTAAGTTAAAAGAATCTTTAAGTGTCGAGTTTTTAAATAGAATCGAGCATACGATGGTATTTGAAGCGATGAATAAAGATGTAATGCTAAATATTATCGATAAAGAACTCAATACTGCCAAAGAACTATTTTTATCCAAAGGAATTCATTTAAAAATAGATAATTCGGTAAGAAATGAAATTTTAGACCTATCCGACTTTGAAACATTTGGTGCCCGGAAGATAAAATCCATTATTCACGACAAGCTAGATATTATCGTCTTAAATAATTTGCTGGAAGGCAAAAGCAAGGTTTTTGTAAAAAGCTTAACCTAGTTAGGTCTTTTTTCCGTTTTTAAAAAATGGTATACTAAATCTATGATTTTACATATTTTGTCCGTAAAGGTGATTTATAATACATAGAAAGTGGTGGTAATATGCGTATCTATAATACTTTGCATCATCGAGTTGAGGACTTTGTTCCTTACGAAGAGGGAGTTGTCCGGATGTATACTTGTGGTCCAACTGTTTATCATTATGCTCATATTGGTAATTTGCGTACCTATATCTTTGAAGACGTCTTAGAGAAAGGTCTTACTTTTTTAGGGTACGAAGTAAAAAGAGTGATGAATATTACAGATGTCGGACATATGACAAGTGATGCGGATTCTGGAGAAGACAAGATGAAGTTAGGTGCCGAACGTGAGCATAAGACAGTTTATGAACTAGCAGATTTCTATACGAAAGCTTTCTTTGATGACTGTGCCAAACTTAACATAAAAAAGCCGGCAGTTGTCGAAAAAGCAAGCGATCAGATTGATACTTATATACAAATGATTCAAAAAATGTTGAACGAAGGTTACGCTTATATTTCGAACGGAAATGTGTATTTCGATATCACTAAAGCGAAGGAGTACTACCAATTATCGGGTAAAAACCCTGAAGAATTAATGGTTGGGGTACGTGAAACAGTCGAAGAAGATGTGGCTAAGAGGAATCCTTTCGACTTTGGATTATGGTTTACACTTTCGAAGTTTGAAAATCAGGATATGAAATGGGATTCGCCTTGGGGAGTAGGTTACCCTGGTTGGCATATCGAGTGTTCTGGTATTTCGATTAAGTACCTTGGAGAGTTCTTGGATATTCACTGTGGCGGAGTCGATAATATTTTTCCGCATCATACTAATGAGATTGCGCAAAGCGAGGCCTATTTAGGTCACCCTTGGTGCCGTTACTGGTGCCATGGGGAACACTTAAATGATAAAGGTGGCAAGATGAGTAAGTCCAAAGGGGAATTCTTAACGCTTTCACTTTTAGAAGAGAAAGGATACGATCCATTAGCTTATCGTTATTTCTGCTTGAATAGTCATTACAGAAGTCAACTTGTCTTTTCATACGAAGCATTAGACGGAGCAAGTCAAGCATATAAAAAACTTAAAAACAAAGTACAATCTTTAGATAGAACTCCTGATTTAAAGGATGGAAAAGTCGATTATTACGAACATCAGTTTAGAGAGGCTATCGAAAATGATTTGAATACAGCCAGTATGTTAACGGTTTTATACGATGTGTTGAAAGACGACGAATTAACTGATTTCACGAAACTCTACTTAGTTGAAAAATTCGATCAAGTATTATCGCTCGGACTTTTAGACGAAGAAGAAGTAGACCAAGATATCGATAAAGTTTTGCAAGAAAAGATTCAAGAGCGCACGGAAGCAAAGAAAAATAAAGATTTTGCTAAAGCTGATGCTATAAGATCCGAAGTTGAAGATTTAGGATATAGATTAATCGATGGACGAGAAGGCACTACTTATACGAAGATATAGGAGGAGAATATGTACTTTTATTACGGTTATGATATGATCGGTTGGGGACTAATGATTATAGCTATGATTATTACAATTGTAGCTCAAGTGTTCGTCAACTCATCTTATAATAAATATCGCAAGGTAGAAACTATAAAGAAAAAAACTGGCTTTGAAATAGCTAGAGAAATTTTAGATGCTAACGGACTAGAAGACATCTACATTACCGAGACTAAAGGAGTCTTGTCAGATCATTACGATCCCCAAAGAAAGGTCGTTAGATTATCTAGCGAAGTTTTTCATGGTTCGAGTGTCGCAAGTAACAGTGTGGCGGCTCACGAATGCGGTCATGCTATTCAAGATAAAAACGGTTACTTTTTCTTACGTTTAAGAGGAGCCATTATTCCGTTTGTTAATTTATCTTCGAAGTTTGGATACTTTGCAATCCTTATCGGTTTCATCTTCGGTTATTATACGATTGCTTGGATTGGTGTCGGACTTGAACTTGTGATTTTGTTCTTCCAATTAATTACTTTACCAGTTGAGTTCGATGCTAGTAAACGAGCAAAGAAAGAATTGGAACGCTTGAATTTAGCTAGTAAAGATGAATTAAGTGGTACTACTAAGATGTTAAGAGCGGCAGCTTTTACTTACGTTGCATCACTTGCCACAACTTTACTCGAACTATTACGCCTTGTTCTAATTATCAGCAATAATCAGGATAATTAGGGCTTAAACCTAGAAAAAGATTTGACAAAAGTCTTTTTTTTTGATATAATTAGGCGGTATTTTGTTTAAAGGGGGAAGAATAATATGGGTAAACAAACATATGATGAATGTCGCAAATTATTTGATGAAAGTGGTAAACGTCTTCAAGAAATAGAACAAGAACTTATCGATCTTAACGAAGAACTTATGGAAGAATACAATGTTCGTGATTATGCTAGAACACGTTTGAATTCTTATCGTTCGGAGTTTCGAAAGTTTCAAGAAGCAAAGAAACTAAAAGAACTTAATCCTTATATTTGGCTTACTTTTGCTTCAGTTATGGCCTTTGCTGTAATTATTCCTGCCAATATGTTAGTTACTTTTTCAGTTGGCAAAATGGTTTCGATTGTCTCAGGTCTTATTGCTAGTACAGTATTAGCAGTTATTGGTAGAAAAACTGATTTAGCACGTAGAGAATATAAAACTTATCCAGAGTATATGGAAGATGCTTATTCTAAAGAAATAGATTTAATGAAAGATACTATCGATCAAAGTACTAAAAAGCGTTCTATCTTACGTGATAAAGAACAAAGTTTAATCTCACAACGTTCTAAGTTAAAAGAAGGACGTAAGGAAATATTTCAATATATAAAAGCGAATTATCCACAAAAAGTAGGTTTCCTTTATCAAAATGAAAATGATTTTGGAAAAGAAGAAGTAAAGAGTGCTAAAATACTTCAAAAATAAGAAACTTGATATTTCGGTATCAAGTTTTTCTATGGTATAATTTGGTGTAGTGGTGATATTATGAACGTTTTAGAAATAAATGTTTTGGTGCTTGCCTATTTAGGCGATGCTGTCTATGAACTATATGTTAGAAAATATTTGCTTGGACAGAAAATAAATCATGTTAACGATTTACAACGGGCGTCCCTTGCTTATGTTAGTGCTAAGAGTCAAGCATCTTTTTTAAATAAGTTACTAGAGGAAGATTTTTTTAATGTCGAAGAATTAGAGGTAATTCATAGGGCTCGTAACTATAAGAGTAATCGTCATCCTAAAAATTGTGACATTTTGACCTATAAGCACGCGACTAGTTTAGAAGCTGTTATCGGTTATTTAACATATTTAGGAAAAGATGATAGAGTTAGAGAAATTATGGAAGAGATAGTAGGAGGCAACTTAAAATGATTGTTTATGGTAGAAATGTAGCACTTAGTTATTTAGAAAATCCCAAACGAATTAAGAGAGTTGTCTTACAAGAAGGTTTTCAAGATAAAAAGATAAAATCATTGATTGAAGAAAAAAATATTTCATATGAGATAATGAAGAAAAAAGATTTAGATTCATTTGCCAAAGGAGTTCATCAAGGTGTATTATTAGAAGTAGAGGACTATCCTTATGTACCTTTAGAGGAACTTATAAGTTCAAGCGAGGATTCTTTCTTAGTTATATTGGATCACTTAGAAGACCCACATAACTTAGGAGCAATCGTTAGAACTTGTGAAGCGATTGGGGCTGATGGAATTATTCTACCTAAAGACCGCGGGGTGTCAGTAAATGCAACGGTAGTAAAGACTTCGGCGGGAACGATTGAAAACGTTAAAGTGGCACTTGTTACCAATCTTTCCCAAGCAATCGATGCTTTAAAAAAACAAGGTTACTGGATTGTCGGAACAGCGATGGATGGGGAAGATTATCGCTCGTTTGACTATCGTGGTAAGATTGCTTTAATAATCGGTAATGAAGGTACAGGTATGGGTAGACTCGTTAGGGAAAATTGCGATTTTGTGGCACGCATTCCTATTTATGGACAAGTAAATAGTCTTAATGCCTCGGTTTCCTTTGGTATTATGGCTTATGAGGTGTTGAGACAGAAAGGAAAATAAAAACCACTAAAATGAACTATAAAGATAGAAACGATAATGAATTATTATATATGATTAGGGAAGATGACGAAGATGCCTTTACGATGGTGCTTCAAAAATATCGCCCTGTAATCGATAAATTTGCTAAACAGTATTTACCGGCCGCTTCCAATATGGGCCTTGATTATGCAGACCTTTATCAGGAAGGATTAATCGGTATATATTCTGCTTTAAATTCTTATATGGAGGAGTCTTCTACACTTTTGTATACTTATTTGAACGTGTGTATAAAAAGAAGAATGCAGACACTTCTTCGAAGACATTCTTCTAAAAGACAGGAAGTACTTAACAATGCGTTACTTTTATCTGAAAGAAATGAAAAAGGTTCTTCTTTATTAGAGAGAATTGCTTTACCAGAAAATGCGTTGGATGAAGTTATCACTTCGGAATTAGTTGAGAAGCTTATTGAATTTCAACATAGTTTAGATATTAGGTCGTCATGTGTTTTCGAACTTAAGTTAAATGGTTTTTCAATTGCAGAAATAGCCCATTTATTGGATATTTCTTTTAAGAGTGTTTCTAATATAGTTTACAATAATCGACGGAAGTTATCAGTCCGTTTAGAAAGATTAAATTATGTTTGAAAAATGGTAGTTAAGTGCTATAATTAGGGTAGAATACGAAGGTGATGGCGATGCAAGAATCCAAAGAGATGATTTCGTTAAAGGATTGGCTAAATGTTCCTCGAACGGAAGAAGAAAAAATGGAGTCTTATCAACGCCTTTTTTATGGAATGCATAGGACTTGTCATTACTTGGCAGCAAAGAATCATGCTTATGTTCCGTATTTGGATATTTATAATGCTCCTTATCTAGCAAGTATTTTAAATCAAATTTATGTCGATACGATTGATGAAAGTAAAGTCTCATTTATTGGCGCAACATCTTTACCTAGTAATTATTTAAAAGAAGGAATGGAAAGAAATATCGAATTTCTAACGGTATTTGCGATGAGTCAATATCTTGGTTACGATAGTCAAAATGGTCTTCTTAATAAAGAGTTTTTACAAGCAAATTTCGATCAATGTAAACAATTTTTACCGTCGGATGAAGTTCCATATTACGAACAGGTTCTAGTTAAAGGAATATATAAATATCGTGATGAATTTGTTCCAGTTAAGAAGGATGAGTCTTCTGCCAATCTACAAGGTAATAGTCAAAGTAAGGCGAAAGAGAGAACTTATGTGAAGACTTTGCCAGGTATGGGTTATAATGAAGATGAGACGACTTATGATTTAAGTATGGTTGAGGATAAATCGAAGGCTGGTTTTGCCCAAAACATTGCCCTTACACTTTTATTTTTAGCAGTAAGTATGATTGTTATAGGTATTATCCTAGTTGTACTTCAACAATAATTATCGAAAAATAAAATCAAAAGTAGAGGTAAAAATTTAATATTATTAACCTAGACTTTTGATTTTTCATATTATCGAGAAATTTTTAAATGATTACAATTTTTGACAGAAAAAAATCAAATAGTTGTATATAATATAATTTTAGGAGGTGTACCTTGTGAAAAGAGAAGATGTAATAGAGGCTATAGAATATGTAAGAAAGTATAAAACTGAAACTGATAGAATCGAGGTAAAAAAGGCTTTAGGCGGTTTTCCCACTTGTTATGATACATTTTCAAGTTTTTCTAATAAATATGGTGGAATAATAATATTTGGAATAGATGAAAATAAGGATTTTGAGATAACAGGTATCTATGATATAAACGATTTACAAAAGAAAATTTCATCTTTATGTAACACCTCGATGGAACCAGTAATTAGACCTGATATATTACCAATTGAATATGATGGTAAACAATTATTAGCTGTTAAAATAAATGAAGTATCTCAAAATAAAAAGCCTTGTTATTATAAACCAAAAGGGTTAAAAGGTGGTTCTTATACACGAATTGGTGATAGTGATTCTCAAATGACGGATTATGAGATATATGCTTTACAAAGTTATAAAGATCATATTTTTGAAGATATTAGGCCTAATAAGAGAGCTAATTTAGAAGATTTGAATGAAACATCTCTAAATGAATATATTGATAAAATAAAGAAAGAAAAACCTAATTTTGCTAAGAACGATTTCAAAAAATGTTTAAAGCTAAGTGGAATAATTGACTTAAGTGAAGAAAATATTTATCCAACTTTAGCAGGGACACTTATTTTTGGCGAGTATCCTCAAAGTTTTTATCCACAATTATTTATTGCTTGTTCTGTTATACCAGGAACTACGCTGGGTGATGTTGGAACCTTGGGCGAAAGATTTTTAGATAACAAAAGAATTGAAGGAACTATCGAAGAAATGTTAGAAGGTACTATGAATTTTCTGCAAAGAAATATGAAAACTAGTGTAATTATTAACTCTAATGGTAAAAGAACTGATAGAACTGAATATCCACTAGAAGCATTAAGAGAAGCAATTGCAAACGCCTTAATTCATAGAGATTATAGTACTCAAACTGAAAATGCTTATATTTCTGTATATATGTATAATGATAGAATCGAAATAATAAATCCAGGTGCTCTATACGGAACTAATAAATTAGAAAAATTGGGTACGCCAACAACTATGGAAGCAAGAAATACAACTATTGTAAGAATACTTGAAGAAAAAGGTGCTGTTATAGAAAATAGACATTCTGGAATTCCTACAATGAGACGTGAAATGAGAAACTACGGTTTACCAGAACCAGAATTTTATGAGGAAAGAGATAGTTTTAAAGTTATATTTAGAAACACAAATGTAGTCCATAATGAGCAATTGAATGAAACACAAAATGAAACACAAAATGAAACACAAAATGAAACACAAATTTCTGATGAATTAAATAAATTATTGTTAATTGTCTTAGATTTTTGTAAAAGTCCAAAGTCCTCTGAAGAAATAAGAAAAAAAATAGGAATAGATTCTAAAGCGACATTCTCGCGTAATATTATAAAGCCATTGATTAAAGAAGGAAAGTTGGGTTATACAAACAAAAATAGCGTAAATGCAAGGAATCAAAAATATATAACTATTAAAAAAATGTAATTTATAGTTGTATCACAAATATTTAAAAACATTTGACAAAGCACTTTCTTTTGTGTTATTTTATAGGTGACACAAGAAAGTGTTTTTATTTTGATTCGCTGTGTACTAGATTGTAGGGGATAAATGTAATCCCAAATTATTTATATATTAATGGTTAAAGATGAATATGAAAAGAAAATATCTATAAATTTCTTCCTAAAAAAATTGATGAATTAATTGGAAAATTAGTTATTGCTTTTAAAATTGAAAATCTTTATGAACGACCCTTGTAGTATTAGTTTCCATAATATTTATGGAAGTTATTCTTATATTGTTTTTATGCTAGTTTATAGGTAATATAATATTCATCCCCCACAATCTAGTACACAGCGTTTTGATTTAAAAACCTAAGAAAAAGGAAAGAGGATGTAATTATGGCGAATGCTAAAAAGAAAACAAGTAAAAAGAAGGCAACAGCGTCAAAGAAAGCAACTGTTAAAGAAGAAAAGAAAGTTGTAGAAGTTGCTGAAGAAAAGAAGGAAGAAGTAACAACTGAAGTAAAAGAAGAAAAGAAAAAATCTTTGAAAAAAGAGAAGAAAACCGACAAAAATCCGAAAGAAACAAAGAAAGACAAGAAGAGTAAAAAAGAAGAAAAAGATAATAAGAAAGATAAAAAGGGTAAGAAGGATAAGAAAGACAAAAAGGAAAAGACTAAAAAAAGAGGTCGCATAAGAGAATTTTTCCATGGTGTTAAAAAAGAAATCAGTTTAGTTAAATGGCCAAGTCGTAAAGATATGGTTAAATATTCGATTGCAACAATCGTCTTTGTTTTGTTCTTTTCACTATTCTTCTATGGCATCGAGGTCTTAGTTGCTCTTTTGAAATCGTGGGTGTAGTTTATGGATAAACAATGGTATGTAGTTAATACTTATTCAGGTCATGAGAATAAGGTTAAAGAAAAACTAGAAATGCGTGCTGAATCGATGGATATGAAAGATTATATCTTTCGTGTTATCGTGCCAGAACAAAAAGTCGTCGAAGAAAAAGATGGCGTGCAAAAAGAGAAAATTAAGAAAATGTTCCCGGGTTATATTTTGGTCGAAATGGTCATGAGTGATGAAGCTTGGTATGTCGTTCGTAATACGCCAGGAGTTACTGGATTTATCGGATCATCTGGAAAAGGTGCCAAACCGACACCACTTCAACCATATGAGGTTGATAAAGTCCTTGCTAATATGGGAATAAGCAGAATCGACGTCGATAAAGAACTCGAAGTTGGAGCTAAAGTTAAGATTATTGCTGGACCATTTGTTGGAATGTTTGGAGTAGTCGACAGTATCGATTTACCTAATCAAAAGATTAACTTACTAGTCGACTTATTCGGACAAGAGACTTCAGTAGAAGTAGAATTAAGTCAAATTGAAGTTGCATAAACTTTCGAAAACTACTTGTCAAGAATAGAAAAAAATGTTATTATTTAAGGGCTATATTTAATTAAATATAGATTTAGTGGGAGGCAAAAAGGCTTTAAGAAGCGGATAAAAGCTATTAGGACCACTCGCGAAAACAAAATTTAATAGGAGGTGTTTTTCGTGGCAAAAGAAGTTGTAAAGAAAATCAAGTTACAAATTCCTGCTGGAAAAGCAACACCTGCTCCACCAGTTGGAACAGTGTTAGGACCTGCAGGAATCAACTTACAAGATTTTTGTACGCGTTATAACGATGCGACAAGAGAAAGTATGGGAGATATTTTACCAGTTGAGATTACGGTTTACGATGATCGTAGTTTCGATTTCGTAATTAAGACTCCACCTACAGGATTCTTGTTAAAGAAATTTGCAAAAATCGATAAAGGTTCAGTTAAGGGGGCAAACCAAGTTGTCGCAACTTTAACACAAGACCAAATCAAAGAAATTGCTCAAATCAAATTACCTGATTTGAACTGTTACGACGTTGAAGCAGCAATGAAGATTGTCGAAGGTACAGCTCGTAATATGGGTATTGCTGTTAAAGGTGTTAACGATCAAGAATTGGCTGAACAAGCAAAAGAGGCAGCGGAAGAAGAAAAAGAACAGGCTGAACGTGAAGCAGAACTTGCTGAGATGGAGGCTGAACAACAGGCTGGACATGAAGCTCAAGAAGTTCCAGTAATTGAGAAAGAAAAGACGGAAGACGAAAATTCCGCAGAAGAATAGGTAATAACCTAGTGGGAGGAACCGCTTACTCCGATTACCACATAAGGAGGAATTAAAATGAAAAAAAGAGGAAAGAAATATTTAGACGCTGTTCAAAAAGTAGATAAGTCTAAAACTTACTCTAAAGAAGAAGCCGTAAAACTCGTTAAAGAGACATCGACTAGTAAGTTCGATGGTACGGTAGAAGTTGCCATCCGTCTTAACTTAGATACAAAGAAAACGGATCAACAATTAAGAGGTGCTATCGTTTTACCACATGGTACTGGTAAGAGTAAAAAAGTTTTAGTTATCGCTCGTGGTGAACAAGCAACTAAGGCAAAAGAAGCAGGTGCTGACTATGTTGGAGACGTCGACATGTTAGAGAAAATCGAAAAAGAAAACTGGTTCGATTTTGATACGATGATTGCGACTCCTGACATGATGCCACTTCTTGGTAAATTAGGTAAAGTATTAGG
>CANQDB010000007.1 GCA_947591175.1 uncultured Bacilli bacterium | reverse complement strand
AGTACAAGTTCCGTGGTCAAATTTTCTAAAGTGTCACTTTTTTTAGTAATAGCTCCAATATCTTGCGTTGCGACTACTCCCACTTTATCTAAGTTACCCAAATCGATAGAAACTTCACCTAAAAGTTCCCCTTTAGCTTTTAATAGCTGCATTTTATATAGATTAAATCCATAATCGAGTAAAGCCGCTGTTTCACTATTACGTACTTTACTATTTTCTTCGCCGAAGACTAAGGCAACTAATCGTAAATTGTCCTTTTTAGCCGTGACCGCCATACAATACAAAGCATTATCGGTATGTCCCGTCTTTAAGCCATCTGCTCCTGGATAAGTTCTTATTAGTTTATTCGTATTGACTAACCAAAAGGGACTTGCCGTATCTTGTCTTAAATAATCTTCATAGACTGAAGAAAACTCTAAAATCGTCTCGTGTTTTAAAAGTTCCTTAGCAATGATACTCATATCCCTTGCCGATGAGTAATGATTATCTTCATCTAACCCCGTACAATTCATAAAATGGGTATTTGTAAGGCCTAAGGAACTTGCTTTCTCATTCATCTTTTGAACGAAGGCCTCTTCAGTTCCACTAATACGTTCGGCTAAAGCGACAGTCGCATCTCTAGTAGTTTCTAAAAAGCAGTTTAAAATCATCTAAATTAAAAATACTCTTCACATATCGTATTTTAAGTTTAAAATGTAATAACGCTCTTTGATCAGCCCTATTTTCAAACCTTTCAACATAGATAACTTCTACTATACTACCAAATACTCTAAATAACGATTCTTCATCACTTAAAATCATCCTTCTAACCTTTTTATAAAAAGTAGTTAAGTCGTCGCTAGCCAAATCTTTATTATCCGCAAAGTATGTACTCTTTTTATTTTCCAAATTAACTAAAAATTCCTCGTATTTTTCCTTCTGCCTAGTAAATTCTTCATTATCTATTTCTTTTCTTGCCCGCATATCGATAAGTTCCTCTTTGGCTTTCTTTATTTCTTCCATTTTTTTATCTATTTCAACTATCTCTTTAGTATAATCTTTTGGTACTTTAGCCTCCTTTATTAAACTATATATCTCTTTTATAATGTAACTTTCCTTAGTCAAAAAAATAGTTGCCAAATCTTTAAAGATAGATACTAATTCAGCATTATAAATGATCGGCGTCCTGCAACCACATGTTTTTTGCCTACCATATTTTCGATAATTAGAACAACCACAATATTTTCGTGATGTTCCTGTCTTTTTATTTTTGTAACTTCCTTTTATAAAAGTTGCCCCATCGTGATAGCACTTAATTTTACCAGATAAAGCATAACGCATATCAGTTCTCGTACGAGTTTTATGACGTTTAGAATTATTATCTAATATCTGGTTACACTTTTCCCATAATTCACAAGAAACAATCGGGGGACAAGTCTCGTTATCTTCGTAAACTATCCATTCGCTCGGCTTAAATCTAATTCTTTTCTTAGAATGATAATCGATAGTCGTCTCTTTATGAGCACAAAAATAACCTTTATATTTAGGATTTCTTATTATTCTACTAATAACCGTTCCTGCCAAAGGTTTCTTTGTTTTACTTTCAATATGATACTTATCGTATAGATAATGACCTAGTTTAGAAGTTCCCATCTGTTCTTTACTATACTCATTAAATATAAGTCTAATTAATTCGGCTTCTTCGGGAACGATTTCCAACTTTCCTTTATTCTTTTTGTACCCATAAAAATTATTGTTACCAGTCACGACTCCTTTTTCGATACTCCTTTTATAACCAAATCTAATTCTTTCCGATAATTTTCTAATTTCATCTTGCGCAATAGAAGACATGATAGTTAACCGCAGTTCTGAATCAGATTCAAAAGTATTAATATTGTCATTTAAGAAAAATACTCCTACACCAAAGGACAACAGCTCTTGCGTATATTTTATACTATCGACTGTATTTCTCGAAAAGCGCGATATTTCTTTTGTCAGTATTAAATTAAACTTACCATCTTTAGCATCGTTAATCATTTTAAGAAAATTATCGCGTTTTTGAACACTAGTACCTGATATACCCTCATCGACATAACCTGGAACAAAAAACCAATTATCTTGTGATTTAATAAAATTTTCAAAGTACATAACTTGGTTTTCTAACGAATTCAATTGCTCCTCGTGATCAGTCGAAACCCTGGCATAAAAAGTAACGTAAAGAGGTAAATCACTAAGTTTTTGACCTTGACTTAAGATAGTTCTAATTTGATAAAGATTCATTGTTATCTGGGAACCTTTCTAGACTGGGATTTCAATCATTATATTTTCTACTTCTTTACTATTTTCTTGTAATTTCTCTAATTTACTAATATCTTCATCTATCTTTTTAACGATCTTACAACTACTTATAAAATCGATCATACCCTTATTACAAAGTTCATTTACCAAAGCCTTGGCGACCATTTTGTTAGCTAACGAAATACAAAATTTATCCCTCATGTTCTCTCTCCTCATTTAAATTTATTAAAATAAACGAAAAAGAAGAACAAATAGTTCCTCCATACCCATTTTTTTATAATTACATTTATATTAATTATTTTTCTTGAATCTTTAGTAATTCATTTTTCGTTACTTCTCTTACATCACCAATTTTTAAATCTTTGGGCAAATACAAATCACCTATGCCAATTCTATTTAATTCAATTACTTTGGCTTTAAAGCAAGCAAACATTCTTTTAATTTGATGATATCTTCCTTCCGTAAGAATTACTTCCGCCCTATATTTTTCTTTTATATTTAATTCTGCCGATTTACAAACTCCATCATTTAATATTACTCCTTTAGCAAACTCTTCTTTCATTATAGAAGAAACAGGAATATCGATCTTTACTTCATATATCTTTTTTACATGTTTATTTGGAGCTAGAATATTATGAGCGAAGCCTCCATCATCAGTTATAATCATTAACCCTGTTGTATCTTTATCAAGTCTACCAGCAGGAAACAAATTTCTTTTTTTATACTTTAGAGGTACAAGATTTAATACACTATTTTCTTTAACGTCATCCGTGGTAGATACAAACCCTTTCGGTTTGTTTAAAATCAAATAAATATGATCCTTTATATCTATCTCTTTACCTTCGATTTTAAGTACTATATCATTTTCCTCAAATTTACATTCCGGTTTTTTAACTTGTTGATCGTTTACGTATATCAAACCCTTAGAAATTAATTTTTTTATTTCTTTTCGACTATAATTTGTTTGTTCAGATATTATTCGATCAATTCGCTTAATAATATTCACCTCCCATCTTAAATAATAATTAATGCCTAGAATTAAAACTTTCAGATACTATTTTTTCTATATCTATTCGAGCATTATGATCTATTTTATTTGAAATAAACGCTAAATACTCGATATTTCCATCCCCACCTCTAATAGGAGATGTTACTAGACCTTTAATATAAAATCCTTTTTCATTAAAGTATTTTTTTAATGACTTAATTATATCGATATGAATATCTTTATTTAAAATTATTCCTTTATACTTAGTAGCAATTTCTCTACCACACTCAAATTGCGGTTTAATTAAACACACTACATCGATTTTTATTTTTTCAGAATAGATTTTGTCGATAACTTGCTTTAAAGATATAAAAGAAACATCACAAACAATCATATCGAGGTCAGTAAAGTATTTACTTTCCAAATCTTTGAAGTTAGTTTTTTCGTGTAAATCAATTAATTTATTATTTCTTAATGATTCATGCAGTAAATTTGTTCCGACGTCCACGGCTATTATTGATGATACTCCATGCTTAAGAGCACAGTCACAAAAACCACCAGTGCTCGATCCAATATCCATTATTTTTAAACCTGTCATATCGATATTAAATTCTTTAATTGCCTGTTCTAATTTTAAGCCGCCTCTTGATACATACTTCAATTTATCGTTTTCTTTAATAACTATTTCATCATCACAAGAAACCAAATAACTCATCTTATCCACTATTTGCCCATTACATAAAACTAACTTTGCTTTTATTAATTCTTGAGCCTTAGCTCTAGAGGGAACTAAATTTCTTGCAAATAATTCTTTATCTATTCGATTGGCCATAGCAAAATACCACCTAACTTAATACTGTTGTTTATTTAATAGTTTTTCTAGAAAGAAGGCTACTCCATCCTCGTCGTTTGTTAAGGTTACATAATCCACTTTACTTTTGATATCCTCTAAAGCATTGGCTACCGCGACACTTAAACCTGCCACTTCAAACATCGAGATGTCGTTCTTATCGTTACCAATAGCAATCGTATTTTCTATTGGAATATCCAAATACCTAGCCAAAACCTTTACAGCCTTACCTTTAGAACAATCCTTGTTAGCAACACTAAACCATTTTTCTTCGTAAGTATTATTTTCATTAATCTCATCGACTATGTGTAAACTATCATTTTTTGCTAGGATATCCCTTATTTTATATATTTCTTTAACCTTTTTGTCGATAAACATACATTGCTTAACGTCACAATTTTCTAATTCCTTTTTGTAATCCATATTACTTAGTAGTTTTTGCTTACTATTTCTTACATCTTTTGTTACATATTCGTAATCGTCCGTAGTTAGTATCAATCTAATATCTTTGGCAAAAGCATATTCTACTAACTCGTTTACTAAATCCTTAGTAATAAAAGAATTAAAGATAACCTTCTTAGTACTATTATCATAAATTTCAGCACCATTTGAAGAAACGACAATGGGGTCGGCCCCTACTTCTTCCATTACTTCAAGAGTTTGATAACGAGGCCTTGCCGTACAGATAATTATTCTATTTCCCCTTTTTCGAATTTCTTTAATTACCTTTTTAGACCTTTTAGAAATAGAGCCATCCGATTTCCTTAACGTTTCATCACTATCTATGAATATTAACTTTTGATTGAGTACTTTTAATAGATTCTCTCTATCCGAAATACACTTAATACCTATTTCAGCTAACATCTTAGTAAGATCCCTATATTTATCATTATTTGGTACATAAGCAATATGAGGTTTTCTTTGAAAATGAACAAAATGCTTTTTTAAACGCAACAACTCGTTTTTGTAACTATTTTCCGCGTTGTAATAAAAGATAAATAACTCCTTAGTCTTATCGATATAAGCACTCGAAAAACAAGCTAAATCATAACTGAATCGTATTGGCATTACTTCAAAAGATGAATCGAGTAAATTTTGCATTATAAAATCTTCATCGTCTTCGATAACAACTAACGATCTCTTATCTTTTATATTCTGCATTTCTTCAAAAACATCATAATCTTCCATAAACTATTTCCTATCACTTGTTCTTAGCTAAAAATTTTTCACATACTAAAATCATATCGTCTAACGAACTATCAGTTTCTTTAGTAGTCTTTTTATTTGTCAATAAAATATCCCTCAATTCAGCAATTTTAATATACTTACATTCGTAATTTTCGCGTATCTCATTTTCATCGAGCCTCATCTTATTAGTATCGTAAACCAAGTCCGTATAAATCAAAAAATAATATATTTCGACCAACCTATTTTTTCCACTATCATAATAATTTTTACAATAATACTTTATAGCATAAAAAGGGATAATATCTTCATTTGTTAACTCTATCCCAGTCTCTTCCAATATTTCTCTTTTTAGTCCAGTACTTAAATCTTCACCTGATTCCAAGTGTCCGCCTGGAAATTCATAATGATTACGGCCATTAGAATAACACATGAGTATTTCTTGATTAGAATTAATAATAAGAGCTCTCGCCCGCGTCGTTTTTTCGGTAATATCGCCAATAGTTAAATTATCACTATTGTATATCTTTTCTTCGAACTTCATTTTTACTCTTCACACTGGTGCAAATATTCAGTTATAGCTGCTATCATATCTGGAGCGATAACCTTATTCTTCTCGTTTTTAGGAATATTTTTCTCAATAACACTTATTGCTTCACTCAAAGGAATAGATTCAACTTTAAAGTTCCCCTTCTTCTCGTGTTCGGTGTACTTTACTTTACTCAAATCAGGATTTTTAGTAGTTTCAATCAAATAATAATATATGTCAGCCTTTCTATTCTTGCCAACTTCAGGCCAATCTTTATTGAGAAATGTAACCTTCATAAAAGGTCTTTTTATCTCACTATCATCGATTTCTATTCCAGTTTCTTCCATAACTTCGCGTTTTAGGCACTCTTCAAAAGTTTCGTCGTCTTCCAAATGACCTCCTGGAAATTGATAAATATTATCCTCGTTTCCTAACAAAATATTACCATTGTTAATTATCAAAGCCTTCGTTCTAATAACAACTTCTGTTATGTCTTCCTCTTTTAAATAATCGTAATTATATATAGTCTCTTTCATTCTTAACACCACCTTAAATTAATTATATCATACTTATTATTATTTTACCTTTTTCAAAGTTTTTTCTTGTGGATTTTGTAAATATTCTAAACATTGATCGGTCAATTGTGTAACTGAAAATAATTCAGAATCTAATTTTACTCCCTCGACAAGTCCTGTTTCTATAATATTGTGCCATACTTGTTCTTCGGCTTTATTTTCGAAAGTTGCATCTTCAATTGAGATATTTCGAACTGATTTCTTATTTTCATTATACCTAGAAACTGCTCTATATAAACATTGTTCTGGAGAACAAGATAAAAATAGAGCAATAACTCGAATATCGTTGGCCGCAAGTTTTTGTAGCAAACTATCTGAAATAGTCGAAACATAATTTTGATAAATATCTACGTTAGGATTACTATCTCCTTCATTTCTAGCCATTTGTACAGCATAGTGAACATCCGAAACAACAACTTCCGAACTACTACAGACATTTACAAACCAATCATCTACTTCGGTAGATGTAACCTTCTCAAAGATTTCTTCCTTGGGAATTCCCCTTTCGGCCGCTAAATCAAAAAATCCTTGATATCTCCTATATTTAATGCTATTAGGAATCAAACTAGTTAAATTAGTTGCCAATGTACTTTTGCCACAAGCGGTGGCGCCACCAATAAAAATTAATGTTTTCAAAACAATCACTCCTTTAATTTTTTAATAATTTACTATCTTTCCTCTAAACCATAATTGTTAAGAGTATATATATTATCAGATACTTTAGCTATAAATTCAGACTCATGAGAAACTATTACTAAAGTCATATTATCATCAACCAACTCTTTAATCAACTTTAAAACACTATCTTTCATCTCTTTATCTAAAGCACTTGTTGGTTCATCTAATAATATAATATCAGGTTTCATTAATAAAGTCCTAGCAATAGCCACTCTTTGTTTTTGTCCTCCTGATAATTCATCTGGATACTTATCTTTTTTATCTATTAAATCAACTTTTCTTAAAATATCTAAAGCTAATCGCACACTTTCATTACGTGGATATTTTTTTATTTTTAATAACCCTATAACCAAGTTGTCCAAGACCGTCAAATGCTCAAACAAATTATAATCTTGAAATACAATTCCTATTTTTTGTCTTAGTTCTATTGGTGATATTTTAGATATATCGATACCCTTAAATTTTATTTCACCTTCGTTAATATTTTCCAAACGATTTAAACATTTCAACAACGTACTCTTACCACATCCACTTTTACCAGTTATAGAAATAACATCACCTTTTTTAACTTGTAGGTTAACATCGCTAAACACCAACTCGTCACCATAATACTTTGTTACATTTTTAAGTTCTAATATAAAATCTTTTTTCACGAGTTCTTCACCACCCGAGGATTAACTTTTTTATAAATAAGATCTAACACTTTACCAAAAATATAACAAATTACAAAATATATTAAGGCGGTGAATATTAAAGGAAAAAATGCTTCGTAAGTTCTATTACGAATAATATCACTTACTTTTGTTAGTTCCATCACAGATATATATCCTGCTATCGAAGTGGATTTTATTAGCGAGACACTCTCGTTTTTATAAACAGGTATAACGTAAGATAAGACTTGAGGTAAAATGATATACTTAAAAGTTTGCATTTTTGTAAACCCTAAAGCATAAGCCGAATCTATTTGAGTTCTATTAATCGATGCCGAGGCTCCTTTTATGATTTCACAAACATAGGCTGAAAAGTATATGGAAAAGGCTATTATGGCCACGATAATAGGTTCGATATTTATTGTTCCAAAAATACCAAAGTAGAAAGTTAACAATAAAACCGTCACGGGAACTCCTTGTAAAAATCTTACAAAAGCACAAGATAATATGGTTAAAAACCTAAACTTCGTCTTCTGTAACAGAAATAACCCAAAGCCTAAAATAGTTCCTATGATGATTGCTAGTAACGAGATTACTAAGGTTGCCCTCAACCCATTTAAAAATAAAATATATCTACTTTCTTCCAGGACCGTACGATTGAAACTACTATAGACACCTCGCATAAAATCAACGATAACTTCTTTGTTATAGAAAAGAAGGAGTCCGACAATTACCAAAGTTATCAAAATTAGATAGTTACTTTTCTTCTTCATTTCGACCCCCTAGTCACGACGACTATTCCACCTGTATAATTTGCCTCAGAAAATAAAACCGATTTTTTTCTTTCCTCAGTTACGATAATAGAGCATCCGGAAACATCTACTTTACCTGATTTCAAGGCTGGAATTATTCCTTCGAAGGACATTTCGATAACTTCTAACTTATAGCTCAACTCTTTACATATGTAACTAATTACATCTATGTCGTAGCCAACTATTTCGTTGTTTTTCATATAGGCAAAAGGGGCTGATCCCGAAACTGTAGCAAATCTAATAGTTCCTTTCGAATCGTCGTAATCATAAACTTCTAGTTCCTTTTTACTGTCATCATTTCCCATCCACTTAGCTTCGAACTCTTCTAGTTTTCCATTTTGTTTCATCTCATTCAAGACTACATTTATTTCTTGTTGTAGTTCTTGTTTTGAAGGATTAATTGCAAAAGCATAACTATCCTCGGTAAGTTTCTCATTTAGTATTTTTAAATCACTATTTTCCTTTAATATCCCTTTAGCCAATGGTTCATCAGTTAAAAAGCCATCGATTTTACCTGATTTCAAAGCCGATATCTGATCACTATAACTGTTATAGTATAAAATATTGGCATTTGAAATATTATTTTGGGCGATAGTATCGTATTCCGATCCTGTATAAACACCGATATTTTTATTATTTAAGTCTTCTTTGGTATTAATGACATTTAACTCCGTTGTACATCCAGTTACAAATAACACTATAAATAAAACAATAAAATATTTTTTAAATTTTTTTAACATACTTCTTATCACCTATACTATCTGAAACTTCTAGTTCAAATGAATCGTAAATTTTTTGCATCTTTTGAAGAGTATCTCTTTCATTTTCACCTAAAACTTGAACCCATCCCGAAGCATCGTTTCCTACTCTTCTTTTCGTCTGGTATTCTCCTTCTTTAGCATACATTTCTCCACCGATAACGCCATCCATTTTTAATAATTCTTCAAGAGGCGTTATCTTGGTCACAAGACCCGCTTTATTAGGAAGATATAAGTCCCCGACACTTACAATTCTTTCACGATAATTTAAATCAACCTTTTTATGAATAGCAATATCTAATAATAGATTATAAATATCAATTCCATAAGAATAACTGTGATTTAAAGTAGCCTGACAACCCGGAAGTCTCCAGCCTAGTTCACTTGCTTTGATGTTTCCGTCAGGACTAATAAAAACTTCGATTGTCATAGCACCATCTTGTAAATTCATGCCACTTACAATTTGTTGAATAAAATCTTTAGGAACAAACTTAAAGTAAGCTGGAACTTTAGGAACTGTCATGTGACAATTTAAATCGTTGGCAATAGATGCCCATATAGTTGGATTAGGAATATAAGTAACAAAAGAATCTAATACTTTACTATCTTGAACTAAACTTTCTATCGACCATTCGTGGTCATAACAGAAATCTTCAGCCATGTATTTTCCGGGAATTATATCGATATCTAAATTAGCAATATCATCTAAAGAATTAATCATATAGGTATCGATACTATTCATTCCTCTTCGTGGTTTAAAAATAATTCTTTTAGAACCGTTAGCTATAAAGAATTCCTCAAGTTCTGCTTTACTATTAATTTCACTAAATAGAACTGTATCTAAACCTATTTCGCGAAACCTCTTTTTCATTTCAACTTTATCTCTAACCCATGCAATTTGTTCATCCGTTAGAGCATAAAGCCCTAATTTTCTAGCAAATCTATTAGCAAATTCCAAATAATATTCCGAGTCATTTAAAAAGTAATCTATTGTTATATCATTTGTCTCCAACCAACCTTGAAAATTCTTAACTTCAGTATCAAAATCGTTGTAATAATCGATAACATAATGCCAAACATCTTTAGTTGCTTCAAGATAACTTTGAGTAAAAAAACGCATATTCTTGTTAGTTCTTATAATAACTGGTACAATATCTTCTCTTTTTAATAATTCGTGAGACAAATTTGATTCGCACTCTTCAAAATAAAGTAAGGTTTTCATTTTATCAACCCCCTAGTCTTTATCTTTATGCCATGAGGAACCTCATTACTAACTAATATTTCATCTATACCATTATAAATATAATTAAAATGATTTCTATCGTAAAAACTTGCCAAACTATTAGGTGTAATTTGTTTCAATAATTCTAATTGTCCTTTTAAAGTTTGATATATTGTTTCCTGTTTCTTTGTAAACCCATCTAAATCATCGTAGTCACAGGAAATAATTTTGTCTTTCCATATTGCGTAACTACAGGCATCTCTCATTCTTCCAACTTCAGGAGTTTCGTAAATACGTTTTTGGCTAAATTCCTCAGGATACTTATACGAAATACTCTTAAAATATAAGGCTCCATCGTAAGTTCTAAAAAGTGTTTTAGCATCGACCCCATTCAAAGCCAATATTTTTTGAAAATCACCATCATCGATATACACCTTACCATCGAAAAGCCCTCTATCACACAATAACACTTGTGTTTTACCTTCCGAAATATACTCTTTGGTAAACTGAATTTTAAAAAGTAAATTTTGAAAATCAAACGGCGATATATTTACACCAGGCATATACTCTAATGCTAAAAGAGATTCAGCCGTTTCTTCGACTACCTTTACTGAGTAACCTAAAGATGCTAACCTTTCATCTAAAAAATGTAAAGAACAAGTCTTGCCACCGCAGGGACCACCCGTTAACACTATTTTATATGTATTCATTTTGTCCTCCTCTCGATCCTTTTAGCAAACGTTTTTATAACATTTTCTTTAATAGTTGGATCATCTATATACTTTGTTAAAAGATCAGGGTCGGCCAACTCCACTTCCATAATCTTAGCCTTGTTATCAACCAACACCATATCTACTCTCATGTACATATAATTCTTAAATTCTTCTATTTGTTCAACTTTTTTAGCAAGATTGATAACACTATCTGGAACATTTGTAATTAAATAAGGCTTCTTTTTTTCATGAAAGATACTAGGAAACCTAAGCATCGTATGAGTTAACTCTCCATCGATAAAAACACAAGAATACTCGCCAGCATTAATCTCTTTAATAAAAGGTTGCACCATAATTTTACAATCGGAATTACTAGCCAATAAAGGTTCAAATGTTCTAACTATATCTTCTTTCTTTAACACTTTTCCAGGTGGAATATCGATAGAATCACCCACTAAATATGTGTTTTCACCACTTCCTGAAATGGAAGGCTTTATTACACAATTTTTGCCTTCTAAGATAGAAAATAAATTTTCAGGCACAAAAAGTGAATATGGTAAAAAAACTGTATCGATAACATCTATATTATTTTTTCTCAAGATAGAAAATTGTATGTCTTTTTGAATATTATCTAAAAGCATATCGACATCGTTTACTAACGAAATATTACTACTTTTAATATTTAAAAGAAAACGTTTAAAATCACTATAGAAATTTTGATATCCCCACACCGATTTCAAGATTAACAAATCATATTTTTCTTGCAAAGGTTGTTGCCACGATATTATATCTGTAGCAATTCCCAAATTTTTTAATGCTTGCTTTAAATTATTGTCTTCTTCTAACTTTCCCAACCACTTGTCACATGACACAATAGCTACTTTCATGTTTATTTCAACTTCCTCAAGCACTTATTCATAGCGCCAAAATGTTCAACAAGATTCTCTCGTGATAAAGCCGTCGTAACTCTTCCTATAAGTTGATCTTCGTTAGGCCAAGATATCGATTGTCCCAAAATAAGTTTAATTTTTTCTTGCTCGTACATATACTTAAGTAATTCTTTTTCATCGGAAATCACTCTTCCATTTTCTCCAACTTTGTTTTTTAATCCTGTAAAATCTAACATCTCAAAGAAACCTGATTCCGGTAAAGTACCTTCGACAAAATCAACATTTGGTATACCCTCTAAAATTTGGTTTACATTGTAGTCAATTGCGTAATTTCTTATATCGTTTTCTAGTTTGCTTCTAAGATTTCTATCGGTAACTACATCGAGGCCATTAATTAATACCTTCAATAATTCGAGACGATACTTATATTCTTCGATAATCGGATTAAAATAGTTAGCATACTCCCTTTGTCTTTCTGCACTAGTGTTAAAGGCTCCTGCTAAAGCCCTACCTTGTAATACGGGGGATGAATCCATCGTTTGGAAAATTTTATTTCTTATTGCTCTAATAATTACTTCGTTAGCAACGACCATTCCAGCCCTAATTGAAGCAAGACCATAAGATTTCGATAAACCTGTTATAGTTATCGTATTATCAAAATATTTTTCATAAGAAGCCATTGGTTTAGCTAAATTATCGCGATCGTAAGTTAAATCTCTATAAATCAAGTCATCGATAACAAATACTCCCTTTTCAAAACAAACATCGCCTATTTTCTCAAGTATTTCTTTATTTTTTTCACTCATCACTTTACCTAGAGGATTATGCGGATTTTCATTTAGAAAAGCTACAACTTTTGGGGTATAACCTAAAGCCTCACCATATGTTTCCCGTAACTTTAAATTTATTTCATCGATTCGATTTGCCAATTTTTGTGGATTAACATACCAATTATCTTCTTTTGCTAATGGTAATATTTCAACCGTTGCTCCCGAGACACGTTCGGGAACAAAAGTAAATAATCCATAATTTGGACCAGTCATCAATATCACATCATGAGGTCTTGCGATAACACTCGAAATTATATTAAAGGCATGAGTAGAAGAAACTGTAAAGATTATATTATCAGCTGTAAAGTTACCACTACTTTTAAAACCTTCCTGTTTCAAGTACTCTAAAATTACTTTCCTTGATTCTTCATCTCCCGCAGCCATAGGATAATCTGAAAGCTCATCATTACTAATCATACTAATTAAGGCTTCCTTACATAACGGAAAGGCTGGAGTTTTCATAGGACTACCACCGCCAAGTGACCTTGAGGGGATATTTTTAATCCTTTCATTTTCAAGGGCATATAGTTCATTTCCATATAATCCAAAAGCATCGTAAATTTTATTTACTTCTTTAGAAAATTGTCCCTCAACTAAATTTTTCCCTAGATTAGGTAAGCCTCTCACCCGATGTTCTAAAATTGGATCTCTTTCAATAACTCTTTTTAAAGAATCTGGCATATTTTGCATTATTATCCCTCCCAACTACAAGTATTATATAATAATAAAATCTCCTTTAATCATTCAAAAATTCGATAGCTTATATAGAAAAATTTAATAATAAAAGAGACCATTATTTAGTCTCTTTATTATTTAGTCTCTTTCATTAAAGGTATTACATATTCTTCAATCCTCTGAATTAAAACCCAAGCAATTTCACCATTTTCAATCATGTTGTATAATTCTTTTAAATCTATCCACTTTGCTTGAACTGCTGTGTTATCGTTAAAAGTTATTTCATCCAAATTGATCTCTTTATTAATAATATAAGTTTCGTAAATATAATGATATGGGTCACGTAATCTTGTATCGACCTTTTGAATTTCGTCTTTTGAAACATCTATTCCTATTTTAGCTTTAATAGTTTTAATACACGTATCGATTGGACTCTCACCACTTAAAACATTACCATTTATACTGCTCCAAAAACCAGGATAATGTATATTATAGTTTAATGTATTTCTAATTAACAATAATTGTTTTTTTGAATTCAATATCCAAGCATTAATCGAATAATGATACTTACCATCCGGTATTTCAGCAGTATCATCTATAACAATTCCCGTGTTATTAAATTTTTCATCATATAGATCCCACTTGCTCATTATAATTCCTCCGTATACTGTTTCTTTAATGTTTTTATGAATTTTATTATATTATTAACATTCTTGCCATTTTTATAAACAATATATATTTTATCGTCAAACAATTCTTCTTTTACTTTAATTTCCTTAACATCTCCACTAGCTATTTCTTCCTTAAAAAATTCTCTATTGACAAAACATAAACCCACATTATTTTTTACTAGTTCTTTCGATAATGTACTGTCGTTAACTGAAACAATATTTTCAAATAAGATACCGTTTTCAAAACACATTTTTTGAAATTTACCATTTCTTTTATTAGGGCACATCGATATTAATTTTGTACTTCCTAATTCTTTAAGTGATTGAACAGTCTCATAATTCTTCGAAAGTTCTTTTCCAGAGACAAAAGTATTAGTTAGAGTACATAATAATTCTTTGTTATCAGTATTCAATAAATTAGTATAATCTTCGTAATCGATAACCATATCGTACTCATCTTCAAATTTTTTAATATCTAACTTGGAATATAACTTTATATTAATATGAATATTAGGATACATATTAATAAACTCTACTAGAGCATCTTTAAATATAAAATCAGCTAAATAGTGTCTAATACCAATAGTCAGCTCTACAGTATTTTGGTTATCAAATTGTTCTAAGTTTTGATTCAAAATACTAAAAGCCGCCTTTAGATTTTCATATAAATTATAACCATCTTCAGTTAATTCAAAATTTTTGTTATTTCTAATAATCAATACTTTATCTAATTGGAGTTCCAATTGTTTTATATTGTAACTTAAAGAGGATTGAGCAATATTCAAATTTTTAGAAGCATTAGTAAATCCATTATAATAGACGACATAATAGAAGTACTTGAACAAATTTAAGTTAAAATTATTCATGGAATCACTTCCCTCAATGTAAATTACATACATTATAGCACAAATATATATTATTTTAAATTCCTTTAAATATCATGACTGCTTTTTTGCTACTACCACATCATTGGCACTTGCCATAGACACTCCCTTCATCAAGTCTCTAACACTCATAACTTCGCCGGTTTCCAACCAAATTTGACTTCCTCCCATGCCAGACGCATTGCTACTGATCGTCAATTTTTCATCCCATGAAAGGCTCCCCTTTTCAACCTCTTCCAAAATTAAAATTTGACTCATCATCTTTGTCATGGAAGCGACACTAATCTGTTCATCAGGATTTTTTTCAAATAGAATTTTCCCAGTCGTGGCTTCCATCAATATTCCACTTTTTGCGTTAGCTATTAAACTAGGTGAATCTTTCTCCACAACTTGAGTATTTTCTTGATCTTCATTTATTGCCTCCACTTCTTCGGCTCTAATAGTTAAAGGCAGTAACAATAGGCTAATTGAAATAACTATGGCACATAATTTTCGCATAAACATTTCCTCCTATTAATTTCTATGTCTTCATTTATCAAAAATACTAAATTTGTCATTTTTTGTGATTTTTAAATGCTACTTATGATATGATTAAAATAGGTGAATAATAGATGAAAAAAAGAAAAGTAAAAGTTAAAAGTTTTATTATTCTAGGAGTAGTCATCATCTTGCTCATAGGAGGAATAATCTTGCTTACTAAAATAACTCAAAATAAAAAAGAAGATGCCCAAAGTTCTCCTAATCAAGAAGAAATAGAAAAAGAACAACCTCAAAGTTCTCCAAGCCAAGAAGAGGAAGAGCATCAAGGTTCTCCAAATGAGGAAGAAACAAATAAAGAACCAAAGGAAACTCCACCTGTTAGCAAATATACAGATGAAAAACAAGAAAAACTCGCTAAACTTGATAATATTCAAAACGAACTCGATTATTTCAAAATGGATTATCTAGATAGATACATTGCCTACAGTGAAAAGAATCCAACTCTATCGAAGAAGGATGTTGTAATTCGGGTTAACATCGGTCTCGATCAAGAATACTACACGAATACTAAGCAAAGTCCTTATCTAAATCAAAATTACATTTTAAGTAACAAATACACTTCGTTAGGAGAATATGTTCCAGAAAATCTTGAAGAAGTAAGTGCAAGTTGTAGTTCAGGAACGAGACTATTAGTCCATGAAGCAAGAGTCGCCTTTGAAAACATGTGTAACAAGGCCAAAAGTGATGGCTACACCATTCAGGTAATGTCTGCCTATAGAAGTTACCAGTATCAAGTAGGTCTTTATCAACGTTATGTTGATAGAGATGGCGTCAAGGAAGCTGACACTTATTCCGCTCGTCCAGGATTTTCCGAACATCAAACAGGACTAGTCGCCGATATCGATAATGGAAGTATTGCCTACACTTCTTTCCACAAAGCTAAAGAGTACTCTTGGATGAAAGAAAATGCCTATAAATATGGCTTCATCGAACGTTATCCCGAAGGTAAAGAAAATATCACCGGTTATACTTACGAATCATGGCATTATCGTTATGTCGGAGTAGATATTGCCACCTATATTCACGAACATAATATCACTTTTGACGAATACTATGTACAGTTCATCGAAGGCAAAAAATAAGCGAATCACTAGTTCGCTTGTTTTTGTATGACAACATAATCTTCTGCTAAAACTTTAGGTATTTCTTTATTAGGTCCAGCATACAAAGTAAATAATTTATCGCCATTACTTACTCTATCACCCACGTGACAATGGAGAATAATTCCTGCATCAAAATCAATTAACTCTTCTTGTTTCAACTTACCTGCTCCTAAACTTAAAGCAAGTTCACCCAACCTTCTTGCACTTATTTTAGTTATTACTCCATCTTCATGAGATAAAACATCTACACAATTTGTACTTAAAACTAAGTCTTCTATTTTTCCGCCTTGATCTTTAACAAAGGTCAAAAACTTTTGATAGGCTTCTCCTGAAGCAATTACGTGTAAAACTTGTTCTTTTGCTTCATCATAAGAAATATTTTTTCCCATCGAGACCATATTACTTGCTATTTGAACACAAAGTTCAGTTAATGTTTTATCTCCCTTACCTTGCAAAACTTCCATTGCTTCAAATACTTCTAAACGATTACCGATTGCCATTCCTAAAGGAGTATCCATAGGTGTTAAAAGAGTCCTAACCTCTTTGTTATAAAAAGAACCTATTTTTTGCATTAAAGATGCTAAAATAGCCCCATCTTGATAATTTTTTAGTAAAGCACCTTCCCCAACTTTAATATCTATTAAAATCTTATCGGCTCCGCCAGCAAACTTCTTCGATAAAATACTAGAGCAAATCAAAGGAATCGACTCCGTCGTCCCTGTAACATCTCTTAAAGCATAAACCTTTTTATCCATTGGGACCAAGTCTTTTGTTTGAGCCGTTACGGCAAAACCATTCTTCTTTAACAAGTTAACAAACTCTTCTTCTGTTAAATCCGTTCTAAAACCTGGAATACTTTCTAATTTATCGATAGTTCCCCCAGTTATCCCAAGTCCTCGTCCACTCATTTTAGGAACTACTACTCCTAAACATGAAACAATAGGACCAATAATCATCGTTGTCTTATCACCAATTCCACCAGTAGAATGCTTATCTACTTTCGGTAAATCGATCATCGATAAATCCAAAGTATCACCACTTTTCAAAAACAAATCCGTCAAATAAAAAGTTTCTTCATCGGTCATCCCTTGTAGACAAATAGCCATTAACAAAGCACTCATTTGATAATCTGGAACATTCCCTTCCAAATAACCTTGAAACGCATAGGCGATTTCTTCTTTAGATAATACTTCTTTATTTTTCTTTTTCGTAATAATAGACAACATATTCATAATATCCGCCTCAATCTAACTCTTTTTGTTTTTTTCTTGTTCTATTATGTTTTCAATTTCTTCTTGTGTAAGTTCAGTATATTCCATGATTGTTTTTATGTCCTTCCCATCATCATACATTTTAAGAACTATTGCTCGTTCAACCATTGCAAGTCCTTTTAAATATCCTTCTTCAAAACCTTCTTCTCTTAAAGTTTTCTTCTCATATTCATCAAAGTTTTCTAATTCTTCATCTGATAAAAGTATATCATCATATAACGAACATCCAAATATGTTTCCCGGTTTACTCATTATTCTACCCCACTTTCCCTTCATTAATAATCTTTTCAATGCCTTCTTGAGATAGTCCCGTACATTCTATGATTGTCTCTATATCCATTCTTTTTTCATGCATTTTGAGAACTATTTCTTTATCACGTTAATTCTTTCCTTGTTCAAATCCTTGCTCAATACCTTCTTCAATGCCCTCTTCTCTTAAAGTCTTTTTCTCATATTCATCGAAGGCTTCCAACTCTGCATCACTTAATAGATATCCACTCGATAAGTTCTCTAACTTATTTACAACTTTCTCCATTATTCGATCTCCCTTACTTACCTTCCTTAATTCCTCTTTCGAAGTTAATATCAACAATAATGCCAAACGTTCTACTCCATCTAACTTTTCTTTATTGTAATATTTTTTCTTGATTTTAGCAAGGTCTATATAGATGATTTTAGGCGCATATGGATGGGGATATCCTTTATGGATTTCTCGTGTCTCGAAGGTATGTATAGTAAGTTCATCGTCTCCAATAAAGCCCATCTTCATAGCATCGAAGTTTATCTCATAAACTTCGATATCTCTACTTATTATTTCATTATCTTTACTTAAACTTTTTTCGAATGATCTAAAGGCATAAGCTAAATTCTTTTTAGCTACTGCTTTCGAATAATGTCCTTTATAGGCTTCGATTATGATATGTTTATTCTTAATAGCAACTAGAAAATCACTTCGTCTTGGTCTATCACTTGTCCTCATAGCATCATGTTCTGTTGAAGACACTTCCAAGTTTTCTAAAACATAATCATAAGGCATTTCTAAAATATTGGCTATTAAAGAAGCTAGATACTCCCTACAACCATCCATGATAGATTTAAAGCACACATCGTATATACCGGCTACTACCGCTTTTCCTTTCCTTACTTCGTCCATTTTAGCATCTACTACTTTTTTTGTTATTTCATCTAACATCATATAATTTCTTCACCTCTATATATATCATTCGCAAAAAGTCGCCAATTGACTAAAATTTTTTTCAATTCAAAAAGGAGACCTAGGCCTCCTTTGTTTTTAGCTGATTGGAGCTTAAAAAAGTAACTTTTTCAGCGATGATATCCATAAAGTACTTCTTTTCATTCTCGGTAGTGGCAACTCGAGATTGAATTCTGCCTTTAACGCCGATAATATCGCCCTTGTCACAATACGTTGCCGTATTCGATGCCGTTGCATCCCAAAGAACGCAATCGACAAAATCGGTATCGTACTCGCCGTTCATATTCTTATAGCCACGGGGTATTGCTAAAGTTATGAACGACATTTTCTTGCCGTTTTCCGTATCTCGCACTTCTGGCTTTTTGACGAGACGGCCAACCAAAACCACGTTATTGAGCATATTTCCCTCCTTTCCAAAACCCACTATAACAAAGAAAAAAAGCGATTGCAAATCGCCAATTTTAAAACAATTTTTAAATTTCGCCTAGACGAATTTTTAATTTTTCCCTAGGAGAATTTTTCTTAAATTTTCAAAATTCTCTAAGAGGAATTTTCAAAATTACAAGTTTTACAAATTTTTTTTCAAAAGTTGATTTAATTCTACTGCATACTCCATCGGTAGTTCTTCACGGAATGCTTCTAAGAATCCTAAAATAATGAGTTCTTGGGCTCTATCTTTATCAATTCCCCGACTCATCAAGTAAAATAAGTTTTCGTCACTTATCTTAGAAACTGTCGCTTCATGATTGATATTAGACGACTTATTTTGACAACGATTTACTGGGATTGTATCACTTTTTGATTCGGAATCGAGTATCAAGGTATCACATTTCACCAACGCTTCACTATTAGAGGCATCAGGTTTAATATCGACTTTTCCTCGATAAGTTGCATTCCCACCATTTCCTGCAATACTTTTAGAAATGATCTTACTCTTCGTATTTTTTCCTAAGTGAATCATTCGAGCTCCACTATCTTGTTGTTGCCCTTTAGACGCCACACTTATGGTGATACAAGTTCCATTTGAATTGTCACCTTTTAACACACAACAAGGATACTTCATCGTGACAAAAGATCCAATATTTCCATCGATCCACTCCATCGTCCCATTAGTATCGACCATCGCTCTTTTTGTTACCAAATTGTAAACGTTATGCGCCCAGTTTTGAATCGTCGTATAACGACATTTACTGTTTTCCCCAACGTAGATTTCGACTACTGCCGCATGAAGACTTGCTTCACTATAAGTTGGAGCTGTACAACCTTCGATATAGTGTAATTCACTATCATGGTCGACAATAATCAAAGTTCGCTCGAACTGTCCCATATTTTTGGAAGCAATTCGAAAGTAACTTTGAAGTGGTCGATCTAACTTAGTATGTGGTGGAATATAAATAAAACTACCACCCGAAAAAACACTTCCGTTTAAAGCTGCAAACTTATTTTCCGAAAAAGAAACAATCTTTCCAAAATACTTTTTTACTAAGTCCGGATATTTTTTCATAGCATCCTCAATCGATGTAAAGATGATGTCTTTTTTCTTCAACTCCTCAATCATATGATGGTAGATAACTTCACTTTCATATTGGACACCCATACCATCCATATGGTTTTCACTTTCTAAGACACCCAAAGTGTCAAGTTCGTCCTTGACCCGTTTGTTTACTCGATCCCAACTACTCTTAATTCTTTCTTCTTCGCTTGTTTTATAATAAATAATCTTCGAAAAATCAAGTTCGACTTTTGGTCCAAAAGAAGGCATTTCCATTGAAGAAAAAGCCTTGTACGACTTTAATCGATAATCTTTGACCCAAGCATCTTCATTTTTTAATTCCGAAATTTGAGTTATGACATCTTCCGTTAGACCTTTTAACTCCATGGAAAAACACACTCCTTTCTACTTTTGAAATAAAGATGGATCCTCTAACAACTTATGAATAGCTCTAAATGGTAAAAGAGCACATTTCTTCCTATTCGGTTGCTTATAAATCTCATCGTAAACATTAAGTTCCCCTAATTTTTCCTTATCGTATGGTCTTTCATCAATCATAGCCTCGTAATTTTCAAGCAACTCTTTGGCTTCATCGTAAGTTTTACCGATAAAATTACGAATCATAATCGAAGTAGCCGAAGTTGAAATAGCACAAGCCTCTCCATCAAAACGAATATCTTGAATCTTGCCATCAAGGACTTTCATCATAATCCATAAATCATCGATACAAGACTCGTTATTTGTCCGTACCTTAATATAACCATCCTCTTCGACTAAACCTTTATGAAGGGGATTTTGATAATTATCTAAAATAATTTCTCTTCGTAAACTAGGATCCATCTTTATTCCTTCTTTCTAATTATAAAACGACATCAAAAATATGCTCTGCATCCTTTAAAACTCTAATTAGTTCATCTATTTCTTCTTTCGTATTATATAAATAAAAACTGATACGACAAGTATTTTTAACCTTTAACTCGTCCTTTAAAATCTTGGCACAATGGTTACCTGCCCTAACACAAATGTGGTAATGATTCAAGTAAATTGCTGTATCTTGACTGAAGACCCCATCGATATTAAAGGCAACAATTGCTGCTTCACTTGTCGGATTATAGACTGTTATTTTAGGAACATTCTTTAATTGCTCCAATAGATAACGTTTAAGTTCTTGTTCGTGGGCCTGTATTTTATCTAGACCAATTGCTTCCAAATAGTCGATTGCTGTTCCTAAACCGATTACTTCAGCAATTGCCGGTGTTCCAGCATCAAATATAGTTGGTACTTCTCTTAATTCGAAGTCTCCAGTCGATTCGAATGATGCATTCATGCCTCCCCCATAACAAAATGGCTTTATCTCTTGCAAATATTTCATTTTGCCCCATAGAACACCAACTCCTGTTGGTCCTAACATCTTGTGTCCCGAAAAAGCCAAAAAATCGGCATTCATTTCTTGTACAGACACTTTCATATGGGGAACACTTTGGGCTCCATCGACGACAAAGTAAATTCCTCTTTCTTGACAAAGTTTTCCAATTTCTTTCATTGGTCTAACGTCCCCAATAACGTTCGTAACTTGCGCAAGTGATATTACTTTTGTCTTGGGACTAACTGTTTTTAAAACATTATCAATCGTTACTTTGTTCTCATCATCCAAAGGAATATATTTGATAACTATCCCTTTTTCCTTAGCAAGTTCCATCCAAGGTAAAACGTTCGATGCATGTTCACTCTTCGTAAGTAATAATTCATCCCCCATATTTAAATGACCTTTCATAAAACCGAAGACTAGCAAATTTAAGGATTCGGTCGTCCCTTTAGTAAAGACCACTTCCGAAGCATCCTTAGCATCTATTAGTTTTCTAACTTTGCCTCTCACACCTTCGTACAATACATCGACTTTCATACTATTGTCGTAGTCTCCTCGATGCGCGTTAGCGGTATAATTGCTATAATAATCGACCATCGAGTCTATTACACATTGCGGTTTCATCGTCGTGGCCCCATTATCAAAATAAATTAAATTTTGTTTTAAAATAGGAAAATCTTCACGATTCACTTTTTACACCTCCTTAATCATAGGAATATGTGGATAAAAAAGTTCTTTTTCTTCATCCGTTAAAGACATCTTTCCAAATAGATATGACTTTAATAACAAGTAATAGCAAGTCGCCTCATCTAAGCCTCTCGACTGTAAATAGAATAACTCGTCCTCAGAAAATTTACCAACATAAGCCGAATGTGCGGCCTCGACATCGTAATTATCGATTAATAATTTAGGTAAAATCGTACAATCCGAAGTTCCAAAATTTAAGATTTTATTATCTTGTTTACATACACACTGTGAACTACTCTTAGGAACAATACCTTCGACTTCTAAAGTTGTCGAACCTTTTAAACTTACCACATGTTGAACTAGTTCACTAATCGTCTCGGGAACAACATGTTTAATTTTAGTAACTACTTTTCTATCTTGATCATTGATAGAAGCAGAATATAAAGTAATTTTAGCTTGTTCTTTCTCTAAAGAAATCGAAATTTTACCTTGATAATTAAGGCCAAAACTAGAAAGAGTTAAATCGCCTTTAATATTATACGTAAAATCAACTTTACTATTGTTTAGAAAAAGAACTACTTCGGCACTTATTTCTTCTTGAACTTCTATCGAAAGAGAACCCTCATAATTTTCTAAAGATAAGGAAAGCCTAGCATCTTTATTAAATATTATTTTATTCTCACTAAAAAGAACGGAATCTAATTCTTGTTCCACCCCACGATTAGTTATTATTATTTTATTCATGATTTACATCCTCGCGTAGAACATTATCCCTAAGATAACCTTCTTTTTCGATTTTTTTGGCCAACTCCATATCGCCTGTTTCGACGATTGCTCCCTCGTTCATCCGATGAACATAGTTTAAAGGTAAATATGAAAGTATCCTTGGATAATGCGTAATAACCAATACCGAAGTTTTAGGATGATCCTTCAAATAATTAGCAATATTTGTAGCGCACACTCTTAAACTATCGACATCTAACCCTGAATCCAACTCATCCAAAATAATAAAACTAGGTTCTAACAACTTTAATTGCAAAATCTCGTTCTTTTTTCTTTCTCCACCTGAAAAATCCTGGTTCAAAGATCGATGCATCATCGCCTCATCCATATTCAAATCTTTTAAAGCCTGATTCATCGTTTGTAAAAAAGGGTACAATCCTATTTTTTCTTCTCTTCGGACATTCATGGCTGTCTTTAAAAACTCGGTATTACTAACGCCTTCGATACTAATTGGACTTTGAAAAGCCAAGAATATGCCCATCCGAGCCCTCTCATCCGTCGTTTTATCTAAAATAGAAGTTCCATCGACCAAAATATCTCCACTTATAACTTCATATGCAGAATCTCCTAAAAGAACTTTAGCAAGCGTACTTTTACCTGTTCCATTAGGTCCCATAATGGCATGAACTTCACCTTCCGAAATAGTAAGCGAAAAATTCTTTAATATTTCTTTTTCATCTTTCGTCTTAACGGTTAAATTTTTTATTTCTATTTTCATATAGCCCACCGCTTTCGTTATTATTTTATCACTTTTTATATAGTTACACAAACATTATTATGCATAGCAAGAAAAAATAATTTGTCTAAAAATTGTTTAAAATTTTTATTATTTTCTCAATATAAAAGTGAATACCCGCTGTATTCACCAAAAAGTGCATAACGCACTTTATTTTGTGTCCTTATTTTCAGTTTGGATACAAAACACTGCATATAATGGTACTGACTTAATATTATTTTTAAATCCAAAATCTTTTAGACTAATTCTAATCATATACTTTGGATGATATAAACTATCGTAAACCTTTAAACTCTTTGGTTGAGTATGCATATCGGCCTTCACTTCAATAGGAATGATTCCATCTTCAATAGTTGAAATTAAAAAATCAACTTCAGAATCTCTACTTCCTTTCCAATATAACAAATCAATTCCACTTGCTTTCAATTGGTTGGCCACATAATTTTCAGTAATAATTCCCTTATATATCTTCAAATCATCAAATAAAACAGTCCTTATATCATTATTTATTACTCTATTAAATATGCCAACATCCGAATAATATACTTTAAATACATCATTATCTACAAAACCTAGCAATGGTTTTTCAGGTAGTTTAACACACTTACATATTTGAACCATATTACTTTCAACGAGCCAATTTAAAGGTAAAGAGTATTCCCTAGATTTAGCATCTGAATCGATAGTAGAATATTGAAATTTTTTAGAAACATTTTGTAATTGGGATGGTAAGGAATTATAAATTTTTCTAATTTTCAATGTTTCACTGGAATTAACAACATGAATATTCATATCATTTTTATAGTCTTCAATAATATTCTCTAATTTAGATAAATCGTAATTGTAATAATCATCATTACAATCAATCATAGCCTTTACACTTTCAGGCATTCCTCCCGACAACAAATATTTTCTATAGTAATCTATAGCCTTATTATGTAATATTCCCATCGATTCATTATTTTTAAAACACTTTTTTATTTCATCGATAAGAGGTTGTTGATTAAAAGCAAGTAAAAATTCCTCAAAGTCCATCGGAAATAAATATAACCGAGTTATTTTTCCGACAGGAAAAGGTTTATTTAAACGAGCAAGTTTTACACCTAATAAAGATCCTGCACAAATAATCCTAACGTTACTATGTTTTTCGTTAAAAAATTTTAATTCGGAAATAAGTTCTTCGCATTCTTGAATCTCATCAATGAATAAAACACTATCGCTCTTATCAAAATCAAAATCTAATAAAATTTTCAAAGCATTGTATTTCTTTTCAGATGAATCCGTTGATTTATACAATTTAACAACATCGACGTCATATAATAAGTTAATTTTTTTATAATTTTTAAATTCATTCCTACAAAATTCATCGATAATATACGTTTTACCGCACTGTCTAACTCCTAATACAATTAAAGGCTTAAAATCTTTTGTTTCTTTCCATCCAATTAAACTATTATATATTTTTCTTTTCATTTTTAAATGCTCCTAAATTACTTTAATTATAACACTATTTACACCTTTTTGTACCCACTTTTAGAGAAAAGTTACACCTTTTTGCACCCACTTTTGAAGAGAACTTACACCTTTTTGTACCCACTTTTAAACATAACCTACTATTTATGTATTATAAATACAGTTTTTTTAATTTAAACTCACTATTATCTACTTGTCAAATTGAACACTATTTTGATACAATAACTTTAGGAGATGAATTTTATGGACGATTGCCTATTTTGTAAAATAATCAAAGGAGAAATACCTAGTTACACTATTTATGAAGATGATTTAGTTAAAGTATTTTTAGATATTAATCCTTCCACTAATGGAGATGCTCTATTGATACCTAAAAAACATATTGTAACAATCGATGATTTAGATGAAGAACTACTTTTACATTTATTTGAAGTAACACTAAAAATGAAAAAATTAATGGAAGAAAAACTTCACATCGAAGGACTTACCATTTGTCAAAACAATGGTCATGGTCAAGATATCAAACACTTTCATATTCATTTGACACCCCGTTATTTAAACGATAATGTCAAACATGATTTCAACAAAGAAGTCTTACAAGATCTAGCCAAGATCCACGAACAATTAACCCATTAGAAAAAGAGGAAAATCTTCCTCTTTCAGACTGTTGACAAATGAAAATTTGAAAACAGTCTTTTATTATGCTTCAAAATTTAGTATAATGTAAGTGCGAGAT
>CANQDB010000006.1 GCA_947591175.1 uncultured Bacilli bacterium | reverse complement strand
AAAGATTACGAAAGTATTAATTTTGCAACTAGTTTAACAAAGCCACAAGATACAATTCGTGAATGGGATGCTTCAGAGGCACAAGATGGAAGTGTAATAGCTTATGTTCATAAGGTGAGTGAAGATGGTTCTGATAAATATCAATTAACGTTTGCAGCCGATGGAGAAGTTTATGCTCCTATTGATTCTTCATCTTTATTTTCCTCTTTAAAAGTGCCATTTGATTTTACTAATTTTAATACCTCTTATGTAGAAAATATGTCTCAAATGTTCCGTAGATGCAGCCAATTAACTGAATTAGATTTAAGTGGCTGGGATACATCAAAAGTCACGAATATGTCTGATATGTTCAGTAACTGTGAACAATTAAAATCTATGGATTTAAGTAGCTGGAATACATCAAAAGTAACGAATATACGTGGTATGTTTGAATGTTGTTACCAATTGACCTCTGTAAATTTAAGCGGTTGGGATACATCGAATGTGACAGATATGTCTGAAATGTTTTTTAATGATGAGGGACATAGTCACCCTCTATCAGAAATTACAGGAATTGAAGATTTTAATACGGAATCATTGGAAGAAATTAGTGGTATGTTTGCTGGTTGTCAAATTGAGTCTCTTGACTTAAGTGGCTGGGATGTTTCGAAAGTAACTAGTTTTTCGATGTTATTTATGGGATGTAGAAGTTTAACCTCATTGAATTTAAGCGGCTGGGACACATTTAATGTAACAAATATGGATTATATGTTTAGTTCCTGTGGTAACCTAAGTACAACGATCACAATTAGTGGCAATGTGACTTCGTATACCTGTATATTTGAGAGAGCTGCTACTGCAGAGGGAGCAAGCATCACAGTTAACTATACCGATGAAACTGAAACTATTGTTGATGCAATGCTAGAAACTGCTTCTAGTACTTCTCATGTATCTAAAGGCACTCAAGTATCATAAAAAGACGTTGACTAAGACGTCTTTTTCGTTGTACATTTATAATATAGGGGGAGTTATGGAAGTAAAACATTTGAGTCTCTTGCGGGAGACAGAACTATTCAAGGAGAATAGTATTTTAACAAAGCAATCACCAGCAGCACGTATTACCGATTATGGAATTTTAACAGGAGGCTTTGTCAGTAATGACTTTCACGTTAATCATTACCGCTTAAAAGATCGAGCCGGTTGTTATTACATAGAAGGTCATGATGAATTAGTTAAAACTTATATAAGTGAAACTGGAGAAAAACAAAAAAAGTATCAGAATGATTCTAAAATAGGTATTCGCCCAGTTGTTTATTATGAGGGTTCTTGCTTTCCTAATATGATTATTCAGGATGGACAAAATCCTTATGGATATTATGGCGAATACCCAATGTGGGCACCTGATTTAGAATTACAAATAGAACTTGAAACTATTTATCAACAAGGTGATTTAGAACTCACAGGCAAAAATTATTCATTCAAAAATAAAGAAAAAGTGTTGGAATACAAATACAATGATAAGAAATATGTAAGAGTAAAAGCCAACCCTTATAAAGGTGCCGCATCTTTATCAAATAAAACTAGAGTCTTTCAAGATAGCCCTGTCTGGATTGAAGTAAAACCAATTACCTTTTATTTAGATTTGTGTCAGCATTTAGCCATAAGTAAAAACATTTTACTAGCAGGACTTCCTTACCAAACTGAAGATTTCAATATTGAAGATTACCTTGCTAACGTTATGACTCAAGAAATAAAACCATATCAAAAAGAAAAGAAATAGTCGTTCTGGCTATTTCTTTAATATTTCAAACATTTCTTCTTTCTCATTAGAATAAAAATCTTTGTGTTTATAATGGAAGATAAGTCCTACAAAATTCGATGGAATCGATCTAACTAACTTGTTATACTGTGTAACATTATCATTGTAATACTTCTTAGCGGCCTCTAAATCATCTTCGTTTTCCTCTAAATCATTTTGAAGATCCATAATACTGTCGACTTCTTCCAATTCGGCATTCAAATCTAATAACTCTAAAAACTGATGCATTGATTTCTCTAATCTCTCGTTTAACTCAAAAGAAGTAATACTACGTGATTTTAAAAGAACTACTTTTTCGAAGTCTTCGTAACCTTCTTTTAAGTTTTCCTTTAAAAGAGGTAACAATCTCGTCAAATATTCCATTTTCTTTTGGAGATACATATCGATATTATTTTCGGCTTCATTTATTTTAATAATGGCAAACTGATACTTATTATAAATAGAAATAGTCATAATCACTATGATTATTATGATTAACAAAGCAACACCACAACCAATCAAAATGGGATCCATCCTATCACCTCTAGTATAAACATTATACCAAAGAAAAAGGTTCCCCGCAAGGAGCCCATTTAAACTTTTACTGGTTCATCAAAAACCACATAATTTAAATAAACTGTCCATAATAAAGTCCATTTGCCATCATTTGGATCTCTTAATAGAGCATAATCACGACCTGCTGCTTCGATAATTCCTGTAAATATTTTATCTCGCCACTCCAAAGAATCGGAATAAGACATATAAAACGTTGCTAACTGACCGACATTCTTTTCTAAAATGTTTTCGGCATAGGGGTTCTGTGGTACTGTTTGGGCTCCATAACTAGGAATGTTGTTGGGAATATTTTGTATTGGAGGTTGAGTACTTTGACCTGGAATAGTAACTGGTTCACGAAACATCGGATTTTGGAAATACGTATTATTCATCAAACTTTTCTTCCTTTCTATCTTTACAGTAAAACTATATGAAAGGTAAGAACTTATTATCACAAAAAACAATTCGTGTTATAATCGAAATAGAAAAGAGGTAAACCTATGAAAGTAACTGTCGGTGTCTCTAATCACCATTTACATTTAACGAAAGAAGACTACGAGATTCTTTGTAAAGATACGCCTATCGAAGTCGTTAAACCTATCAATCAACCAGGTCAATTTGCATCTAACATTTTATTAACTATCCAAACACCTAAGAACAAAATAGAAAAAGTACGTCTTTTAGGACCACTTCGTCCTTATACCCAAGTTGAAATATCTAAAACTGATGCTTATCTTTTAGGACTTAATCCACCTGTAAGAGAAAGTGGAAATTTAATTGGAGCCGAACCGATTACCATTATTGGTCCCTATGGCTCTATTACTAAAAACTGTGTAATTATTGCCAATCGTCATATTCATATCGATAAGGAAACAAGAGAAAAATTAGGACTTACTAATGTTTCGGAAGTTAAAGTCAAAGTCGGAGGTATCAAAGGCGGAATTTTGGATCACGTAAGTATCAAAGAAACCAATCCTGCTTATTATGAAATGCATATCGATACAGATGACGCCAATGCTAATTTAATCCAAAATGGTGACGAAGTCGAAATAATTTTAGAGTAGTCAAAAAGGAACCCTCAAAGTTCCTTTTAATTTTCGGTTAATTCGTCAAATACTGGTTCCGTTCCTGTAGGTTCAGTTCCTTTCAAATAATAGAGAATCTTTTTCTTGGTATCACTTTCGGTCGCAGGTTTTCCTGTAATAGGATTAACTAGGACACCGACGACATTTTCAGGTAAATCGTACCAAACATCTTCTTTATCTTGCATATAACTTTCCATCGTGTCGGCCCAAATATTTCGCGAGAACTTATAATCACTTACCGCTAAAGGTTGATTATCGTCGTATCCTATCCAGACAGCCGTAACGACTTCCGGATTATAACCGATAGACCAGTGATCAGTATCAGTAGTTCCCGATTTTAAAGCGTAAGTATGTGATAGTTTTGGAGCGATGTTGATAGCGGTTGGATAACTGTAATCGATAAAAGTTGAGTCGTACGTTGAAGTGAGTAACTGATCCAAGATATAAGTTAGACTTTTATTTAATATTTGCTCTTTCGAATTAGGTGCTTGGTAAATTACATTACCATTTAAATCTTCGACTCTATCTATTAAATGAGGACTTACTCTATACCCGTCGTTTGCAAAAGCTGCATACCCCGAAGCCATCTCCATAATATTGATTTCGGCAGTTCCCAAAGGAAGTGAGGGCACCGCTTGTAAATCGGCTGTAATTCCCAGTCTATGAGCCATATCCACCAACACTTCTTCCCCTAAAAACATGTGCGTCTTAACGGCATATATATTGTCCGAATAAGAAATAGCTGTTGCTAGAGAAATAGGTTTTCCGCCATAAGTCCCACCATAATTTTGAGGCGAATAAGTTTTGTTGTTCGAAAAAGTGAAAGTTGTCTCTTGACTCATAAACGTCGTACTTGCCGTAAACCCATTTTCTAAAGCTGCATAATAAAGAAATGGTTTCATGACTGAACCAACTTGTCTTTTAGATTGCACAGCCCGATTGTATTGTGAAATACTATAATCTCTTCCACCAATTAAAGCAAAAATTGCTCCATTATCAGGGTTCATCATGACACTGGCCACTTGCAAGTTCTCGTTTTCCGTAAGATTTTCTTGAATTGCCTTTTCCAAATTACGTTGGGCCTCCATATTTAGATAAGTAAAGATTCTAATACCTCCTGTTTCCAAATAAGAATTAGGGATTGAATCAATCGAATTAAGTTCTCGCATCACGGCATCCTGATAGTACATTACTGTACTCAAATTCTCTGAGTCCTTTTCACCAACAAAGGCTAATTCCTCTTTTTTTGCTTGTTCTAATTCTTCTTCTGAGATAAAACCATTCTCTTTCATTCTTTCTAATATCGTCTCTTGTCTTTTTTTGGCTAAATCAAAATTGACTAGTGGCGAGTAATTAGAAGGTGATTTAGGAATTCCCGTTAACATGGCCGCTTCGGCTAAAGTTAAATCGCTGGCACTCTTATCAAAATAATACTTGGCGGCATTCTCAATTCCTAAGTTTCCATGGCCATAGTTGATAGTATTTAAGTAACCTTCGAGTATCTCGTCCTTCGAATAATGAACCTCTAACTGGATAGTTAGCCACATTTCTTCTAATTTCCTACTCCAGGTCTTATCGAAATCCAAAAATAAGTTTTTGGCGTATTGTTGAGAAATAGTTGATGCTCCTTGTTGGGTACTACCACTCGTAATATTGATATAAAAGGCTTTTAATATACGTAAAAAGTCGAAACCAAAGTGTTCGTAAAAGTGCTTGTCCTCGGTTGAAATAGTTGCATTTATCAAATCTTTAGAAATTTTATCTAAAGGAATCCATTCTTGTGTACCACTTCCTTGAAAGAACATATTTTGTTCTTGATCGTACATCATGACTGCATTGGCACTCTTTATCTCTAATTTAGGTGTCATCTTGGCATAACCATATAACAAAAACTGCACAAAAACAAAAAAGAATAATAAAAAGACAATTGTTTTTAAACCACGTTTTAGCCACTTTTTCATAAGTTCTTCCTCACTCTAACTTTAGTATTTCAAAAGTACGCAAAAAATATGTATAGAAATATTTCACTTTGTGCTATAATTTTGCTAGTTAAGTGAGGCGATGTTAATGATTTGCCGAGTTAAAGGAACTATCAAAAATATTTCCCAGGAAATAATTTTAAACGAAAAAGCTATCTATAATGAATCTTTGCAAACCCTTACGTGGCAAGAAAATAGTGCTTTGCAAGGGATGACAACCATAGATTTCAAAAATGGTGAAATTAGGAGAAATAACAAAGAATTAAAAATGATATTGACATTTGCTAAAAAGAAAGCTAAAATCTTGAATTGTAAGTTACCTGGGATACCAGGAATTGTTTCTTTAAAAGTTAAAATTTTAAAGCAAGAAATATCGAAAAATCGCTTTTTATTAACTTACGAAACTTATCTCGATAATGAGAAAATAGATCTCATTACCATCGCACTGGAATATTCTAAAGAAAATTCAACAAATTAGATACTATCTTATTAACTAGTGCATATAATGTTTTAGTAAAAACAGTAAAACTGTAGTTGGAGGACGTTATGAGTGTTAAAAAGATGAAAAAAGAAGAATTAGAGTTGTTATCGAATAAGGATATTACGAATTTATTACTCGAAGAAAAGGGTAAACGTAATACTGCTGATTTATATAGAGAAATTATTAAGTTATTAGATTTGCCAGAATCAACTTTCGATGCTAAGATAGGAGATTATTATACATCTCTTACCACGGATAAAAGATTTATCATGCTCGAAGACGGCAAATGGGATTTAAGAAGTCGTCATACTTCCGATAAAACTATTATGGTTGATGATGACGATGAAGAAGATTTAGAAGAGTTAAAGGAAGAAGAAGTCGAGGACAATGAAGAAGAGGAAGAAGAATACGATTCAACTAGCAATGATGACGACGATGACTTCGATGACTCTGACGATGATTTAAAGGATTTAGTAGTCTTAGATGAAGATGAACTAGAGTTAGAACAGTAATTCTAGTTTTTTTCTTTCAAAGTATGGTATAATAACATCGACCAAAGAAAGGGTGAAAGCAATGATCGAACGATTAAAAGCTATTGAAGAACGTTATCAACAATTAAATAAGGAACTTTTGAATCCTGAAACTTTAAGTAATATTCAAAGAACAACGGAAATCTCTAAAGAGATGGCTGATCTTGAAGAAACTGTAAATACCTATCATACTTATCAAAAAGTGTTAGAGGATATCGATAGTGCAAAAGAGATGCTAAAGGATGAAGAACTTGCGGACATGGCCAAAGAAGAGATGGAAAATCTAGCATCAAAAAAAGAGAAACTAGAGCACCAAATTGAATTATTACTTATTCCAAAGGACCCGAATGACGGAAAAAATATCATTGCTGAAATAAGAGGCGCGGCCGGTGGAGACGAAGCCAATATTTTTGCTGGAGACTTATATCGTATGTATCAAAAGTATGCTGAAAAACAAGGTTGGAAAACTGAAGTTTTAGATGCTACCGAAGGTGAAGCAGGAGGCTTTGCGCAAATCCAATTTATGATTAAAGGAAATAACGTCTATTCTAAACTCAAATACGAAAGTGGTTCCCATCGTGTTCAAAGAGTACCAGAAACTGAATCTCAAGGCCGTATTCAAACATCTACTGCTACGGTATTGATAATGCCAGAAGCAGAAGATGTTAATATCGAAATTAATCCCCAAGATTTAAGAATAGATATCTTCCGTTCCTCAGGATGTGGTGGCCAAGGCGTAAATACTACAGATTCGGCTGTTCGTATAACGCACTTACCTACAAATACTGTCGTAACTTGTCAAAACGAACGTAGTCAAATTCAAAACAAGGAACAGGCTATGAAAGTTTTAAAAGCAAGACTCTACGAAGCCGAACTTCAACGTCAAGAAGAGGAACTTGGTACGGAACGAAGAAATAAAATTGGAACCGGTAATCGTGCTGAAAAGATAAGAACGTATAATTACCCTCAAAATAGAGTAACTGATCATCGTATAGGATACACTAGCAACAATCTAGATCGTATTATGAATGGTGACTTAGAAGACTTAATCGAATCTCTAATTACCGAAGATCAAAAAAGGAAATTGGCTCAAGAAGTATGACAGTTGAAGATTTAATAGTAGATGGTAAGAAAAAGGTTCACTCGACTCATGCCAAGATGTTACTAGCAGACCTTCTAAATAAGAATCCTCTTGAACTAACGACCATTTTAGATGAAGAAGTCCCAGAAGAAATAGTAAAACAATATCAAGAGAAACTCACTTCCCTTCAACAACAAAAACCAATTCAATACGTTTTGGGTAACGTCAACTTTTATGGCAACCTCTTTAAAGTCAACGACAAAGTTTTAATTCCTCGTTTTGAGACCGAAGAATTAGTTGAAAATACTTTAAAATTCCTCGATTTGTTTGAAAACGCCAAAACTCTTATCGACTTAGGCTGTGGAAGTGGAGCAATCGGTATCACTTTAAAGAAAAAAAGACCTGATTTAGAAGTGACTCTCTTAGATATCAGTCAAGATGCCTTAGATGTGGCCAAAGAAAATGCTACTAATTTAGAGACAAATGTTAACTTTATTAACAGTAATATGTGGGATAACGTCGAAGGAACATTCGATGTTATCATAAGTAATCCACCTTATATAAAAGAAGACGAGGAAATCGAAGATATCGTTAAAAACAACGAACCTCATCTTGCTTTATATGGTGGCAAAGATGGCCTAGATTATTATCGAATGATTTTAAAAGATATAAGAAGTCACCTTAATTCTAGTTATCTCATAGGTTTTGAAATAGGTGAAAGTCAGAAAAACGAAGTTGAACAATTACTAAAAGAAACCTTACCTGAAGCCTTAGTTATTACCAAAAAAGATTTACAAAATCGTGATCGAATGGTTTTTGCTTATCATTTTTAATGTCAAAGCTCTTTTTAAAAGAGTTTTTTTACATTAAATTAATTGACCTCAAAACCACAAAATATTATAATTGAGATATAAGAATAGAGGTGTACAAATGGAACAGAACTCTAAAAAAATAGTAAATACTAAAAAGTTAGCTATGTCTTTATTTAGTTTGGGACTACTATTAATGTTCGTTGGAACAAGTTATTCCTTTTTTATGTATTCTAAAGAAGGTCAAACCAATAATGAAATGGCAACTGGTACTTTTCAAGTAACTTTTGAAAGCAATAGTGAGGCAATCAATCTAGATAATGCTTATCCAATGTCTGAAGCAGAAGGACAAGAAACAACTTCATATAAGTTTTCTATTCATAATAGAGGTGATATTCCTGCCAAATATCAAATAAGCATCCTTGAAGATGAAGGAAATACTATTAGTAGAGAAAATTTGAAATATACTATAAAAAAATCTACTGATGCTACATTTCCTATTAGCAAAACTTTAAATAGTTTAATTTTAGTTGAAAGTAAATCTTTGCAAGGTAGTGCAACGGATACTTACGAAATAAAAGTATGGCTAGATGAAAATGCAACAAACGATGCCATGGGCCAAACTTGGAGAGGGAAAATACAAGTTGTATCTGAAGAAGAAAAGGCTCTAGTCTATGAAGACCATATCGCTCCAACAATAATCTTAAGTGGTAAAAGTGTCATTAATTTAAAACAAGGTGAACGTTTTAATGATTTAGGTGTTGCAAGTGTCGACGATAATGTTGATAAAAATTTAAAAACTACTAATGTCCAGATTCGTTATGAATTCTTCGATGGTGATACTCCTAAATCAGTAACTGAAATTGATACAGATCAAATTGGAGCATATATTATTTACTACGAATTGCTAGATACAAAAGGAAATAAAGGAGTAGTTGCTAGAACGGTAAATATTACACAAGTAAATACAGAACCTCCGACAGTAACACTAACTGGAAATATCCAAGAAACAGTTGCTTTAAATGGAACTTATACAGATCCAGGTGCTACCGCAGTAGACCAAGTAAATAATCAAGTTAACGATATACTAGTCTTTGGAACCGTTAACACTAAGGTAGCGGGAGACTACATCTTAAAATATTTTGCTATCGATAAAGATGGAAATATCGGAAGTGCAACTAGGATAGTGAGAGTTCAATAATAATTAAATTAAGAATCACTCGTAAAGTGGTTCTTTTTTTCCTTTAAAAATAAGAAATTTGTCGACTAATTTTAGTATAAATAAAAAAAATTATTTAAGTCTGTATAAAATAAAAACCACCTTTTCAAAATGAAAATTAAGAAAAGGTGATATCTGTGAATAAAAACATTTTAATTATAGTTGTACTCTTTATTATGATGAATTTACTAACAAATTCTGTGGATAATTTAATTATTCCATCCGACGCCATTCGGTTCCGAGTAATTGCCAATAGTAATAGTACTGAGGATCAAGCTCTTAAAATAAAAGTTCGTGATAATCTTCAACAAGAAATGTTTAACTTATTAAAGGATAGTCGCTCAAAAGAAGAAGCCAGTACTTTGATTCAAACTAGTTTACCAGTTTTTGAAGACTCCTTAAAAAATAGTTTAAAAGGTACTTATGAGACCTATAAAATAAATTATGGAATTAATTACTTCCCTAAAAAAGTATATAAAGGAGTAGAGTACCCCGAAGGTGAATATGAGTCCCTTGTCGTCACTTTAGGAGATGGCCTAGGTGATAATTGGTGGTGTGTTCTTTTTCCGCCCCTATGTTTACTTGAAGCCGAAGAGACTGAAGAAACAACCGAAGTAGAATATAAATTTTTTATTCAAGAACTATTAGAGAATTTTAACGTCTAATTATATTTCTATTCTCGTAGAATAGTTTAGGTGATATACTTGGCAACCTTTTTTCCGACTATTCTAATGGGAATAGGTCTCTCAATGGATGCTTTTTCCTTAGCAATTTTATATGGAACTCTTTCATTACCAAAGAAAAAAATGCTTACGTTAAGCATTCTAGTAGGGATATTTCATTTTTTTATGCCCCTCTTTGGTTATGCGTGTGGCAAAACATTATTAAACTTTATTTCTATCAATCCCCATGTTTTAATGGGAGTAATTTTTTGCTTAATTGCTGTTCAAATGTTTTTTTCTCTTTCTAAAGAGGAAGAACTCCTTCCTTTAGAAGGAATAGTTGCTTTATTACTATTTGCCTTCACTGTCAGTATCGATAGTTTTTCGATTGGTATCGGCCTAGGTGGTTTTGGTGGTAACATCTTTATAGCCCCTCTTGTCTTTTCACTTACGTCATTTACATTTACTATTTCAGGTTTAGTTTTAGGCAAGAAAATTAATAAAATAGTTGGTAATATCTCTACTCTAATAGGTAGTCTACTCTTGTTTATACTAGGACTTTATTACTTCTTTACCTAGACTATACTCTTTTCGCATACAAAATAAGAAATTGTTTTGGATTAAAAAGACAAGTTTGTAATACTAATATTTGATCATCTTGCATAACACTCTCGTTAGTATCAAAAAGAGCATTTTGCCGCATCTTTTGCACATGATTTACAAAGTCTTCGCCTTCATATGAAATAATCATGTGTTCGTCATAATCCTTAGGTTCCAAACTAACGGCAAAGACCCTATAAGAGTACTTTCCGTTATCGGTTTTTAAAACTAAATCTAGATTGTTATTAAAGAAATTCTCGTCTTGATATTGTTCTAACTTTCCAAACGGAATATCTTGACTATCCGAATTATGACCATAAATATTTATTTGCTTGGAAGAATCTACATCAAGTGTTCGATAATCCATAAAGATGGCTCCATTTACATCTTTGTTTTTTTGGATGTTATGGTTTAAATAAAATTTATTATCGCTTCCTTTAACGACTAACTCATCTAATTCGATAGAAGGTATCGCTATGGATGCGATAATATCCTGGTTATTGTATAGATTTCTAAAAATTGCTAATGATTTTTCATCTTCAATATTATCTTCGATAGGTGTCGGAGTCGGTTCTACTATTTCGTTATTCACATTATTACCTGGTTTATCTAGATTGTTATCTTCATACAAAGATAAAGAAATACCTAAAAAAATAGCTGAAAAACCGATTGCTACTATAGATAAAATTAAATATTTCTTTCTCATCTTATCCACCCGACATAAGTGTATCAAATAATTATAAGGAAGTCTATTTCCATTTTGCTAGAAAAATGTCGGACAACTAGTCCTATTTACATTGACTTTACATTTGGTCTCATGATAAAATCTACTATGAAGAGAAAATACATTTTTATAATTATGGGAGGAATTTATGAAAAAGAACAAAAAACACAAAGGTAGGATAATCTCGTTTGTCGTATTTGCTCTAGTCTTTTTAGGCTTTGCAGCAGTACCGCATGTTTTAGCTGATCCAATTGTTCATAATGTTGAACCTGGTTCGGGTACCTTAAAAAAGGCTCTTGAGGCTGAAGACGTAAAAGAAGGAGATATCTTTATTTTAAGAGAAGGTTCTTATAGTGGAGTAGCCGAAGAACCAGTAAAGATTACCAAGGCTATTACTTTAAAAGGTGTGGGAAGTAATTATAATAGTAACCGCGTTACTACAACGATTAATGTTCCTATTGAGATTGATGTAAATGATCCTAAAAAAGAAGTAACTTTGCAAGGCTTTTCTTCAGGAATTCAATCTGTCTCTAGAGATTATATGTTTGTCAAAGTTAATAGCCCAGTTCATTTAATTATGGATGATGTGTCTAACTGGGGAATATTACGTGGTGAATCAAATGGAAAATTTGGAATTCATGAAGCAACATCTCTTAGAATTGAAAAAGATGCTACTGGTTCTAATATCGAAATAAAAAATAGTCGCTTATCTCGTGCTGGAACACATTATGGAATCAATATTCTTTCATCGAATACCACAGTTACAGTTGATGATTCTGAGATTCATGGAAGAACAGCTATTAACTTAGAATCTGGAAGTGGTAATAGCATTACCATTAATAATACAGGTATCGAAGGCCGTTCCATTTATTATGCCGATGCCATGGTTGTTAACGTAAAAGAACAAAATAATTTAACAATGAATTTAAATAACGTAGATATCGTAGGTACATATACAAAAGATGGTAACCCTAACCAAAAAGAAAGTATCTTTGCTTTTAGCAATAATAATACGGTAAATATTAGTCTATCCGGAGTTACGATTAAGGATAGAAGTAAATCAAGTGAAAGTGTAATTTTTGATTTCGGTGACAATGCTACTTCTCAAAATATCAAGATTACGGATAATGCTACAAAGTACTTATCAACAGATAGTCAACCTGTCACTTTAGACCATAAATATAGTAAAGGTGACACTTATGCCGTTGTTGGAACTTATGACTTTGAAGGCAAAGGTGAAATTAATATCCATGCAGGAAATACCGAAATTTCAGAATTAGAAAATCCAAAATATATAACCAAGGAAAATTATAACTTTAAAGGTTGGTTCAAGAATTTTGATGGAACTGCTTATTCGGACGAATATACCAAGGCTGGTGAAAGTTATCCTCAAACCGTTGCGGGAACTAACTTAGATTTATATGCTAAACTAGTTAAAGTTTTAAAAGTAACGATTAAAGATGTTCCAAAAGATGGCGGTACGGAAGATAAAGAATTTGATGTCGAAGAAGGAGATACTCTTCAAAGTAGTACTTCTAATGCAGATATAAAAGCCGCGTTAGATGCCCTTAAAACAAGTAAACCAGATCAAACGTTCAAAGGATATATCGTTTATAATGATAAAGGTGCCCAAACCTATGAACCTGACCAAGAAACTGAACTTTTCGAAGAATTACCTATTACTCAAGATTGTCAAATCGAGGCCATTCACCAAGTTAAAGTAACAATTAATGGTACGGAATTTCATATCAATTCTGGCGAGACTTTAAAAAAACTTGAGAGTAGTCAACCAAGTGAATACGATACTGCTAAAATGAAAAATAGTAAAAACCGTGAATTTTCTCGCTTTGTTGATGCCGAAGGACAAGAAGTAAGTGAAGAAAAAATGCTTACTGCTAATGTCGAGTTAACTTCGAAGTTCTTAGTTAAAGTAACGATTGCTAGTGAAGAATATTCGATTGAAGAAGATCAAAAACTAAATAGTAAAGATGATATAAAAGAGGCTTTAGAAAGTCTTAAAACGGTCGAAGGAAAACGTTTTGGTAGATTTGTAATAAACGATGAACAAATTGATCCTGAAAGCAAAACATTAACTGAAGATTCTACCATCACCGCTATTTATGTAATACAAGTAACCATCGGTGAAAATACTCCTTACACGATTGATGAAGGTAAGAATTTAAATAGTTTAACTGCTCAAAAAGAAGAAATAAAAGGTAAAATAACGGCTCTAGAAAATACTGTTCCTAGGGGTCAAAGTTTTAAAGGAATCGCTGTATTTGATACAGAAAATGGTCAAGACAAGAAATTATATCAAACATCACTAGAAAAAAATATCGAAGCTATTGCTGAAGAAATAATGAATGAAACATTCTCTAAAGATACCAAAGTAATGGCTGAATACAATGTAAAAGTTACAATTAAAGGTGCCACTGAAGATGCCAATAAAACATTCGATGTAGAAATTGGTTCTACTTTAGAAGACCTTACGAAAGATGCTAATGCTTCTTCTTATAAAGAAGCCAAATATCGGGGTAAAGATGAAGACCGTTTCTCTCGTTTTATCGATGAAGATAGTCAAACCTTTGAAGAAAGTAAACCGATTGATGCCAATGTAACTTTAACTCCAATTTATTTTGTAAAGGTAACGATAAGTGGTAGCCAATATCTACTTGAAGAAAAGCAAACAATCGATGACTTTACTAATGAAGATGCCCAAGCTGCTTTAACAAAATTAAGATCTGATAAGATAGATGAAGATCATAATATCAATTTACACTTTGAAAAGTTAGTGCTTAAGGATAATGCTAATCAAATAGTTGATAATGAATATGAAATCATTCATGATATTGAGATTATTGGAGTTTATCACTATGATGTAAAAATTCATGAAGATTATAAAGATAAACAGGAAGAGACAGTCAAAGGATATAATGTCCTTGAAGGTAAAACACTATCGGAAGATGATCAAAAGACAGCTATTTCTACATCCTTAGAAGCCTTAAAAACAAGCACTACTTCCGATAATCAACAATTCTACAAATTTTATGATTTATTATCAGGTAAAGAATACACTGAAGAGGAACTATTAAATACTGTTTTCAATACTCATATTGATATTTCAGCTAAAGTTTCTTATAAAGTAACAGTTGGAGAGACTAGTGCATTTATTCCTGAAGGAATGCCACTAAGTAGTAATCAGAATATAATGAATGCTCTAAATGCCCTTAAAGAAACTTCTGACAAAGAGTTTTCACAATATAAAGTAGATGGTGAATTAAAAGATATAAGTGGAGACACAGTTGTCGATGGACCAATGACTATAACCGCTGCTTATAATGTTTTGTTAACAATCGGTGAACAAACTTTTGTAATTCCTGAAAACGGAAAAATTACTGATTACACCCCTCAAGAAAAAATTACAGCTGCACTTACTACTTTAGAAAACCAAGTTACCGCTGAAAAACACAACTTTAAAGGTTATTACTATACTGACGAAGAAGGAAATCATGATATAGATGTTGCTTCAACAACTTTTGCTAAAAACACTACAATTTTAGCAAAATATAACATTAAAATAACTATTGAAGGAACAACAACTAAATATTTCGAGTTAGATTCAAATAAAACTCTAAAAGATATCAAAGACCAAGCAGATTATAAAACAGTAACATCTAAAGAAAATAGAACATTTGCTGAAAAATTCCGTGACGAAAATGGAAAAATTGTTGATGAAAACACTGCTTTTAAAGAGAATCAAACTTTAACTCCTATCTTTAATGTTAAGGTAACTATTAAAGATATAGATTATTACTTAGAAGAAGGAACAGAGCTAGGTACTTCTGAAATAATCGAAGCCCTTAAAGTTTTTGAAACGGAAGATAAAATAGTACATGGTTATGTCTATGGTGAAAATACTCCAATTACTTTAACTGATAAAGTTACCGACAATATTACGATTAAACCTGTGTATTATGTAAGTCTTACTATCCAATATGGAAGTACACCAATCGGTACTTTTGAGTTCCCAGAAAACAAATCTATTTCTGAACTTGAAGAAGGACTAAAAACAAAAATTCAAAATGCTCTAACAGAATTACAGAGAAAAGTAGAAACCGACAAATATAACTTCAAGAAATATGTTGACCAAGAAAGTCATGATTTTACTGATAGTACTAAAGTTACTAAAAATACGACGGTAACTGCTCAGTATAATATTCAAATTACGATCGAAGGTGCAAATGGAACCGAGACATTTGAAATCGATTCGAATGGCACTTTAGCAAATGTTAAAGCAGCTGATGGTACTAAATTTGAAAATGTTCAACAAAAGACAGAAAGAACTTTCTTATATTTCGAAGTTCAAGATGAGGATAAAACGCAATTAAAGAACGATGATAATACTTATAAATTTACGAAAAACACCAAGTTAGTTTCTAAGTATGCTGTTACCGTTAAGATCGACTCTCATGATTATGAACTTTTAGAGGGAACAAGTCTTTCAAGTAATGCAGATATCGTTAATGCTCTAAAACAACTTGAGAAACCAAATAAACATCTTGTTTCTTATTCAACCGATAAAGGCGAAACGATTACTGTTGAAGCCCTTGATAGCAAGACTGATCAAGCTATTAATGATAACGTTACAATAACACCTAAATATATGATTGATGTCGTAATCGAGGGAGAAGAAACATTTACTAGAACAGTTGAAGAAAACACCACTTTAGGCAGTCTCGATTATACTAAGCCTGCTAACTTTAAAAACTTTGTGGATTACGAAACAGGTGAATTAGTCGAAGACACTAAACCGCTTACTGAAAACACTAAAGTAAAAGCAATTTATGAAATCCAAGTAATTGCCAATGGACATACATACAAGTTGGATTCATTCCAAACATTTGGGGATTTAACTGGAGCCGAAGATGATCTAGCTGCCTTAAAAGAAGTACCAGAAGGAAAGGTCTCATTTAGTCGTTTCGTTTATGTAAATGGTCAAGGAGTTGAAATCGAACTTAACCCTGATACTGTTCTTACAACTGATATCACAGTCGTTCCAAAATTCACAATCGAGTTAACTATCGTTTACACAAATTCCGAAGGCGAACAAGTTGAACTAGTTAAACTAGAACTTGAAGAAGGTAAAACAATAAACGATTTGAGTGAAGCAGAACTTACTAAACTAAATGAAAAGATAAAGGCTCGCGAAGAAGAACTCGAACAAGAAGGTAAACACGATTTCAAATTCACTAAGTTTACTCTTGATGGAGAAGATGTCGATGTATCAATTGATACCTTCGAAGAGGCTACAACCTTAGAAGCAATTTTCGAGTATAAGCCAGAGACAGTGCCAGGAAATCCTGATGATGATTATCCATTTAAAGAACCTGCTCCAAATACTGGTATAACAACTACAACAACAAACAACACGATGTTTATTCCATTAATACTCATTGCCGTTGTTGGTATTCTAGGCCTTAGAAAGAAATTATTCAATCGTTAATAACTAAAAAAAGACAAAGAAATGCTCTTTGTCTTTTCAGTTGAAGAGAAAATTCTCTTAACAGCAGTTGTTATTTCCTCTTGAACTGTTAGTATTGCCACCCCAGAATAAGAAGATAATTATAAATACGATAATGACAATCCATAGCCAACTACCTGAATTATAATTATCATTCGAGTTACAACAAGGATAGCTATAAACTGGATAACCATATCCAAACATAATATCAATTCTCCCTTCGCTATAATATATTACGAAAGACTAAGTTTTCTCATAATAAATACCTATACTGTCAAACAAATTGCTTTTTGTTTGACAAGATTTCCTAGTTATACTATGATTAAATTAACGAATAATAAAAATATAGAAAGGATAATTATTATGCTTGTTAATAGTAAAGAAATGTTACAAAATGCTAAAAAAGGTCACTATGCTGTTCCGCATTTTAATATCAATAATTTGGAGTGGACTAAATATATCTTAGAGATTGCTGAACAAACTAAAACTCCTCTAATTCTAGGTGTTAGTGAAGGTGCTATGAAATATATGGGTGGCTTTGATGTAATCTTTAACCTAGTTCAAGGTTTAATCGAAGACTTAGGTATTACGACTGATATATGTCTCCATGTCGATCATGGTTCTAGTTTTGAAGTTTGTAAAAAAGCGATCGATGCCGGCTTCACTTCTGTTATGATCGATGGTAGTAAACATAGTTTAGAAGAAAATATTGCTCTAACTAAGCAAGTAGTAGCCTATGCTCATCCTAAAAATGTTACCGTTGAAGGAGAAATCGGGGCTATCGGTGGTGAAGAAGATGGAGTTGCCAACACTAGTCTTTATGCTAAATTAGAAGATTGTGTTAAATTTTATCAAGAGACAGGAATCGATTCTATTGCCCCAGCCTTAGGAAGTGTTCATGGTCTATATAAAGGTGAACCCAAACTCGATTTTGATACCATGCAAAAAATAAATGAGGCGTTACCGATTCCTTTAGTTCTACATGGTGGTACAGGAATTCCCGACGATTTAATCAAAAAAGCCATCTCTTGTGGTATCAGTAAAATTAATATCAATACGGAACTCCAAATTGCTTGGCATAACGGTATGATGGATTTTGTTAAAAATAATCCTGACCAATATGACCCTCGCAAAGTTATTGCTAGTGGTGAACAGTCTTTAAAAGAAGCAGCAATTCGTAAAATAGAACTATTTCAAAATAAATAGGGACATCTATCTATAAAAGTAATAAAATACCAGTAAGGGAGGTAAAAAATGAAAGCCATAAAAATTGAAGGAGGAAAAACATTATCGGGATCAATTCGTGTAAGTGGTGCTAAAAATAGTGCTGTAGCCTTAATACCTGCTGCGATTCTAGCTAGTGATAAAGTAACGATTTGCAATGTTCCTGATATAACCGATACGGATGCTTTAGCTGAAATACTTACCTTTTTAGGTGCTAAAGTAAACAGGGCTAGTGAAAGTATCGTTATCGATCCAACTTCTATCGAAAACAAAGAGATACCTTCAGAAATTTCTAAGAAATTAAGAGCCTCTTATTACTTTATGGGTGCCCTCTTAGGCAAATATAAAAAAGTAAGTATGTATTTTCCAGGCGGTTGCTCGATTGGCAAACGTCCGATTAATTTGCATTTAAAAGGTTTTGAATCTCTAGGAGCAAAGGTCACTATCGAAAAAGACAAATACTTAGTCGAAGCTGACGAATTAAAGGGATGCCCAATTTACTTAGATATTGCTTCCGTTGGAGCAACTATCAACATCATGTTAGCAGCGGTTCTTGCCAAAGGTGAAACAATCATCGATAATGCTGCCAAAGAACCGGAAATCGTAAATGTTGCCACTTTCTTAAATAGTATGGGAGCCCGTATTACCGGAGCCGGAACTTCTAAAATAAGAATAAAAGGTGTCCCTAAATTAAATGGTTGCTTTCACGAAGTAATTCCTGACCGCATTGAAGCCGGTACTTACGCTATTATTGGTGCTTTATGTGGCTCGTACTTAAAAATAGATAATGTTATTCCCAAACACCTAGAATCATTACTATTAAAACTTGAAGAAATGGGAGTCGACTCAGAAGTAGGCGAAGATTACATCGTTTTAAATAAACCATCTTCTTATAAAGCAGTTTCTATCAAAACGATGGTATATCCTGGATTTCCTACCGACTTACAGCAACCATTCACAGTTCTTTTAACTCAAGCCAAAGGAACTTCTAGTGTCGAAGAGACCATTTTTGAAAATCGCTTTATGCATGTCCCATACTTAAATAAAATGGGTGCTAACATCGTTACTGTGGGAAACAAAGCCTCGATAAAAGGACCGACTCCTTTAGTAGGATGCGAAGTCGAAGCGACCGATTTACGAGCAGGAGCTGCTTTAGTAATCGCTGCTCTTATTGCAGAAGGAGAAACAATTATTACAAATGTCGAACACATTTTAAGAGGATACGAGGAAATAGTAGAAAAATTGACAAATGTAGGTGCTAAAATAGAGATCATCGAAATAGACTAAACTATGAGATAATCTCTTTTTTCTTGGAGGAACGCCTATGTTTAAAAAAATATGGAAACATAAAAATCTCCTTATTTTATTGCTAACTTTTTGCTGTGTTTTTTTAATATATAGATTTAAAGTTGACCATAGGTTTCGCTACCTTGCTCTAGGAGATTCTGTAGCCTTAGGCCAAAACCCCTATGGTGAAATAAGCTATGGTTATGCGGATTACTTAGCCAATTACTTAGAGAAAAATGATCTCTTAAAAGAGTATAGTAAGGACTTTGCTCAAAGTGGTTACCGAACTAAAGACATTTTAACGGATATCGACCAAGGTAAAACCGTTACTATTAATGGTAAATCGTGGAATATTAAAGAGGCTTTACGAGAATCATCTCTTGTTACTGTCTCGATTGGGGCTAATGATTTCTTAGAAAAAGTAAAAGATCAAGTCCTAACGCAAAGTCTTCCCTCAATCGACGAAATGGAATCTATTCTAGATGATATCTTTGTCGATATCGATAAAACCTTAAAAGAAATCCGTAAATATACGAAAGGCCAAATTTATGTCGTAGGTTACTATAATCCCTTACCGAGTTTATATGAAAAAGATATAACGACAATTGATACTCTTTTTGCTTATGTTAGGGATAATTACGAGACAATATGCCAAAAATATAACATAACCTACGTCGATATCTACGAATGTATGAAAAAAGATAAAGAATACTTGCCAAATCCTTTTGATATTCATCCATCGACTAAAGGTTACCAAGCCATTGCCAATGAAATCATCGACATTTTTGAAAAAAGTCTTGCCTAACAACGAAAAAATTGCTATACTAAGTTCGCAAATCAAATTACTATGATGAAAAGTTCATCATGGCGGAAGGAGAGATAAAAATGAAAAAAGGAATCCATCCAGAATACAAAGACGCTAAAGTTGTATGTGCTTGTGGCAATACATTCATGACAAAGTCTACTAAAGAAGAAATCGATGTCGAAGTATGTTCAGAGTGTCATCCATTCTATACTGGAAAACAAACGAGATCATCAAGAGCTGGACGTGTTGATAAGTTCAATAAGAAATATGGATTTGATAAAGAAGAAGCTTAAGGCTTTTCTTTTTTTGGTAAAAAATTAAAATTATGGTACAATAAATAAGAAAGGTAGATAGTGATATTATGAAAATAGGAATTGCTTCTGACCATCGTGGTTTACGTTTAAAAACTAAATTAATTAAATACTTAGTCAAAAAGAAATTTGAAGTTTTAGACTATGGTACTAATACAACTGATAGTGTCGATTATCCAATTTATGCTTTTCGCTTAGGAGAAGCCATCATCAATCATGAAGTCGACTACGGTATTGCCATTTGTGGAAGTGGAATTGGTATTTCCATAGCCTGCAATAAAGTTAAAGGGATTCGCTGTGCTAAAGTCGATAGCCCTAAAGAAGCCAAAGCCACTAGATGCGATAATGATGCTAATATCCTTGCCTTAAATGGAAGTATGCCTACATTTAAAGCCTTAGATATCGTGGATGCTTTCTTTAAAACTCCATTTTCTAACGAAGAACGTCATAATCGTCGTATCGCCTTAATAAAAGACTATGAAGAACAACATGATACCCAAGTCATAACTTCTATCGTCGAAACGGAAGTGAACATCGATGAGCGTTAAGTTTTTACTCTATCTCATCACGACTCCCTTAGTTCTTTGGAGTTTAGACTCCGTTAACATCAATCAAATTTTTAAAAAAAATCATATTATGCAAGCGCGTATTTTCTATTTATTATTAGGTCTTGCCTTAATATATCTAATTACTAATTTCTTTTGGGATGTCTATGAATCATCAAAAATAGTGCAAATGATGTATAATTTCTAAAACCTTTGTCCACACTCTAAATGAGGTGGAAAAAAAGATGAAAAAAAGATTAAAGTTAAAAGCATTTGTTGTACCGACACTCTATACGATTGCGGCAATTCTCTTAGTACTAAGTATCTTCTTAATGAGTAATACTTTACAAAAATACGAAGAAGCTGAAGACATTACTTACGTATCAAATGTCGTAAGTGAACAAGATGTTCCTGTCGTAAATACTGATAAGACGATAATTCGTCCATATGCCGATAGTGCCATTAAATTATCTAAGTATTTTTATGACAAAAACGCTGAAGTTGAGAAACAACAAAACTCTCTAATCTACTATGAAAACACTTATATGCAAAATTCTGGTGCTGATTACACATTAGAGACTACATTCGATGTCCTATCTATTTTAGATGGAACTGTTATCGAAGTAAAAGATACAGATTTAATGGGTAAAACAGTAAAAATTCGCCATGAAAACGATTTGATAAGTGTCTATCAAAGCCTAAGTGAAGTAACAGTTAAACAAGATGATACTGTTACCCAAGGACAAGTTATCGGTAAGAGTGGTACAAGTGCTTTAAACAACGAACTTGGAAATCATTTACATTTCGAGTTATACTACCAAGGCCAAGTAGTAGATCCTGAAACTTGTTATGATAAAAAAATCAGTGATTTATAGGCCCTAGGCCTATTTTTCTTCATAAAAGTGAGAACCTATTTATAAACTTTAATAGGTGAGATACATTTTATGAGGAAAAGTATTAAAGAAAGAGTTTACGAAGAAGCAGAATATATGAAAGAAACTAAAAAGACGATTCGGGAAGTGGCTAAATATTATCATATTAGTAAAAGTACTGTCCACAAAGATTTAAAAGAACGGCTCGTCTTGCTTGATTACGAGTTGGCCAAGGATATAGAAGAGATTTTTCAAAATCATACCGCCGAAAGACATATCCGTGGTGGTGAATCGACGAAACAAAAATATAAAAGTTTAAAAAATAAATAAGAGAAGGTGAAAACGTGAAAGATATCGGAATTGATTTAGGAACAGCAAACGTTGTAATTTACGTTAAAGGAAGTGGCATCGTTTTAAATGAACCGAGTGTGGTAGCAATCGATAGTGATACTAAAAAAGTTTTAGCGGTCGGAAACGAAGCCAATGAAATGTTAGGTCGTACTCCTGGCAAAATAAAGGCTATAAGACCGATGAAAGATGGAGTTATTGCGGACTTTGACGTTACGGGTGCTATGCTTAATCATTTTATCAAAAAGGCAATCGGTAAACGTATCATGAAACCACGTATTTTAATATGTTGTCCATCGAATATTACCCAAGTCGAAAAGACCGCCATTATGGAAGCGGCTATCAGTACAGGTGCTCGTAAAGTATTTCTCGAGGAAGAACCAAAAGTAGCAGCCGTTGGAGCAGGACTTGATATTTCTAAACCAAGTGGTAATATGGTAATCGATATTGGGGGAGGTACTACTGATATTGCCGTTTTATCTTTAGGGGGCATTGTCACTAGCGAATCTATTCGCATCGCCGGCAACACTTTCGATAGTGATATTATTAAATATATGAAGGACAAGCATAAGATTATTGTAGGTGAGAGAAGTGCCGAAGAAATCAAAAAAGAAATCGGAAGTGTCTACCGCAAAGATAAAAATGAAAAGATGGAAGTTAAAGGTCGCGATGCTGTGACAGGTCTTCCACGGACAGTTACGATTAACCAAGAAGAAATCGAAGGTGCGCTAAAAGAAGATGCCCTAAAAATAGTTAGAGCCACTAAAACCGTATTAGAGAAGACTCCTCCTGAATTATCAGCAGATATCATGGATAAAGGAATTATCTTAACAGGCGGAGGTTCACTTCTAGAAGGTTTTCCCCAATTATTAAAAGAAGAACTAGAGGTTCCTGTCTTTGTCGCCGATAGCCCTCTAACTTGTGTAGCAGAAGGAACTGGCGTTCTTTTAGAACACTTAGAATTACTCGAAAACTGAATATAAGAAACCTAAAAAATAGGTTTTTTTCTTTTATAATTAAGGATTATTTGCTATAATCTAGGTAACGAACCCAAAAGAGGTGTTTTTAATGTTAGATCCAAGCGTCATAGAAGTTATAAAAATGGTCATGGTAACTTTTGTTTGTAGTGCTCTTATTATGCCAATTATGAAAAGAGTTGCCCATCATATCGGGGCCATCGATGTTCCAAGAACCGATGAAGGTAAAAGACATATTCATAAAAAACCAATTCCAAAACTAGGAGGAGTTGGTATCTTCTTAAGTTTCCTTGCTGGATACATGCTCTTCGGGGTTCATAGTACTAAAATGAATGCTATTTTAATCGGTGGATTTATCATTGTTTTAACAGGAATTATCGATGATATTCACGACTTACGGGCATCTTATAAATTAATAGGACAAACCGCTGCCGCTTGTGTTCTCACTTTTTACGGTGGCTTACTAATGGATAGTTTAACAATCCTAGGAATGCCGGAAATTAATTTTGGTTTATTTGCTTATCCTATAACTATTTTCTTTATCGTCGCTTGCGTTAATGTTATCAACTTAATCGATGGTCTCGATGGCTTAAGTGGTGGTATTTCGGCAATATTTTATTTGACGACTGGAATTATTTGCTTTTATCAGTTAAGAGTAGGAAGCCTCGAAATGACTTTGAGCTTCCTAATGTTAGGTGCTACTCTAGGTTTTCTTTTACACAACTTTTATCCTGCTAAAATCTTTGCGGGTGACTGTTCGATGTTCATGGGCTTTATGATTGCGGTTATTTCCCTTTTAGGATTTAAGACGACAGCTTTCACGACTATCTTTGTTCCATTATCGATTATTGCTATTCCTATTTTAGATACACTTTTTGCCATCATTCGTCGTCTTTTAAAAGGACAACCTCCTTTCCAAGCCGATAAACAACACTTACACCATCAATTACTAGGAATGAACTTTTCCCAAAGAACAACTGTCTTGATAATCTATGGCATCGATATTTTATTTGCCCTTACTTCGATCTTTTACGTTCTTCAAGACTCATTTATGGCAACTATCATCTATGGCTTCTTATTTGTTATCATTCTCTGGTTTGTCTTATATACTAATATCATCACTGAAAAACATCCGCCGAAACTAACGGATATTAAACAAAAAATAACGAAGAAATAAAACACTAAGGGATATCCCTTTTTCTATTTTGCCAAACATTTTAAAAGAATAAAAAGAAAGAGTGAGGAACTTTTATGCTAAACTTTGTTATCTGTGATGATAATCAACAACTTCTTGCTTCAGCCAAAGAAATTGTTAATAATTTTATGATGAATTTTGATATGGAGTATCAAGTTTGGGAGTTTCAAGACTATGGCCAAGATTTTCAAGACCTAGCCAAGAAAGAAATAGGTTTTAAAATATATCTCTTAAGTACCCAAATGAAATCATCATCTGGATTAGATGCCATTCGCTATATTCGGAAGACCATCGATGATTGGGTTTCAGTAATTATCGTACTATCTAAAGAAAACCAAATTAAATATAATCCTCTAAATGAACAATTACTATTGCTTGCCTATATCAATAAGATGAATAACAACGATCAACAACTAGTAGGAGTACTAACAGTCGCTATGAAAAACTATAGCCAACGACCTAAAACTTTAAGTTTTGAGTACGACCATATTCTCTATAGGGTCGAATATAAAGACATAATCTATATTGAAAAAGAACCGGAAACTAAACTTTGTAAAGTTAAAAGTACTTATGCCGAAAACTATATAGGTTCGTCCTTATATAAAATTGCAACCGACCTCGAAAAGGATAAACGCTTTCTTAAAGTCAGCCGCAGTCTTATCGTCAATCTAGATCAAATTGCATCCTTTGATTTATCCGACAATGTCATCATTTTTAAAAATAAGGAACGCTCCTATTTGGTTTCTCGAAACTATAAACAAAAACTGATAAAAAGTTTACGTAGCAAAAATTAATCTTTCGTAAGGGAAGGTTATTTTTTTGTCGAAAAATAGTCAAAAAATTCTAAAAAAGGCTTCAAAGTGACTAAATAAGGAAAAATTTACCAAAATTGGAAATATTTGATAATATAAAGGTGCGCCAAAAAGGAGTGTTGAAAATGGTAACGCAAAAATTAAAAGAAAAAGAAGGAGGAAGTGCTGTGAGAGGTACAGTAAAATGGTTCAACAACGAGAAAGGATATGGATTTATCGATAGTCCAGGAAAGGAAGATATCTTTGTCCATTATTCGGCTATTAAAAGTGAAGGATACAAGACCCTAACAGAGGGACAAGTTGTTGAATTCAAATTACTAGAGACATCTAAAGGTTTGCAAGCCGTAAATGTTGTCCCTGTTCAAGAAGTCGTAACTACCATTTAGGTAGTTCTTTTTTGTAAAATTATGAAATCGGTAAAAAAGTCCTCGCTTTTTTCTAGTTTTATGGTATGATAAAGCAAAGGAGGTTAACTGGAAATGAAAGTTACCATAAGAGGAGAGAAGACAAAAATCACTCAAGCTATGTCGGACTATGCTAATAATAAGTTAGCAAAACTCGATAAATACGTAGATAACAGTGATAATGTCAACGCCAACGTCTTGGTGAAAATTCGAAATCATCAAGATAAAGTAGAAGTAACGATTCCACTCAAAACTTTTATCTTACGTGCAGAGGAGTCTCAAGATGACTTCTATGCTGCAATCGATGTCGTAGTTGAAAAACTAGAAAGGCAAATTCGCAAGAACAAGACGAGATTACAAACCCAACAACTAAGAGACAAGAAAGAGTTTGCATTTGAAAATTTTGAAGATGATGACAACGAAGAAGAAAAAGAAGTTATTGTAAAACGGAAGAAAGTCGAAGTAAAACCGATGAGTGAAGAAGAAGCAATTCTCCAAATGGAATTACTCGGCCACCAATTTTATTTATTTAAAGAAGCCGACACTAATGCTCCAACCGTTGTTTACAAACGTAAAGATGGAAATTACGGAGTTATTGAATCGGAATAATTTTTAAGTCTACTAAAGAGGGGGGCTGTTGAATAATTAATAAAATTCAACAACTCCTTTTTCTTTTATTTAAAGCAATCTTTTAATTTTTTTAAATCACTATTTGCACAGTTCGGCTATATAATTATATATAAGATAATTGTACATTGATGAGAGTTATAATTCATTATGGCTTAAAACAAAAAAGGATGAAGATAATCCACTTAGACCGATTAATCACCAATGTGATTTAATAAAACAATTTTTAAACACACATAGTGGATTTGATAGAGATGATCTTCAAGATTATCTTAATCTTTATTGTTTTATGAATAGTAAACCAAGAAATAAATTAGAAAAAGTAAAACTTCTATTAGAATTAGCATTTTCTACGAGTGTTACTCTAAAATATAAGGATTTATTTAAATCTGAAATTTAAATCTTTACAGCCGAACTATGCAAATAGTGATTTATTTTTTTTAATACAATATTATAATTTTTTTATATTTTCATAACAATTTTGTGAAAGTGCAAGGTAAAAATCTTCTTTTTGCAGTCAATAATATAAATTATATTAGTTAACTTAAAAAAACTTTGAATTAAAAATGTCACTTTTTTCTTATTATTTCAGTAATTTTGAATATTTTCAAAAGAAAAACTGCTGAATAATTAAACATCTAATTATTCAACAGCCCCTTCTTTTGGATTTTTATTAGAGAAATAGATGAAAACCTTTTATTTTCAGATGATTTTTGTTAAAATAGATAGTATCAAAAGGAGTGATAAGACATGAGTATTTTTAAAAGTTTATTTGATCACGAATACAAAGAATTAAAAAGATTTAATGCTCTTGCTGAGCAAATTGATGCTTTAGATGAAGAAATGCAAGGTTTATCAGATGATGCCCTAAAGGCTAAAACTGATGAGTTTAAGATGCGCCTTGAAAAAGGTGAAACCCTAGATGACATTTTAGTTGAAGCCTATGCTGTTGTAAGAGAAGCAAGTTTCAGGGTCCTAGGTCAAAAACCATTCTATGTTCAGTTGTTAGGAGCAATTGCTATTCACTACGGAAATATTGCCGAGATGAAAACAGGTGAAGGAAAAACTTTGACGAGTGTTATGCCGGCTTACTTGAATGCCCTAACAGGTAAAGGTGTCCATGTTATTACCGTAAACGAGTACCTTGCTGATCGTGATGCTAACTGGATGGGTGGTATTCATAAGTTCCTTGGTTTGACTGTTGGTATTAACCGCCGGGATTTGACACCATCTGAAAAACAAGAACAGTACGCTTGTGATATTTTATATACGACGAATAACGAAGTAGGATTCGATTACTTACGTGATAACATGGTTGTCCGCAAAGAAGATCGTGTTCAACGTCCTTTAAACTTTGCTATTGTCGATGAGGTCGACTCAGTTTTAATCGATGAAGCGAGAACTCCATTAATTATTTCTGGTGGCCAAATGCATAGTGCTAACCTCTATATTGATGCCGACCGCTTTGCTAAATCTTTGAAAGCGGAGACGGACTTTATTTACGATGAAAAAACCAAGAGTGTTTCCCTTACTGACGATGGTGTAGTAAAAGCCGAAAAACACTTTAAATTAGATAACTTATACGACTTGAAAGCAGCTTCTCTAGTTCATTACATCAACCAAGCCTTAAGAGCCAATTACTCGATGCGAAAAGACGTAGACTATGTTGTGCAAGAAGATAAGATCATTATCGTCGATCAATTTACAGGACGTTTAATGCCGGGTCGTGCCTTTAGTGATGGACTTCACCAAGCCCTAGAAGCTAAAGAAGGCGTAACTATCAACCAAGAGACTAAGACTCTTGCCACTATTACGTTCCAAAATTTGTTCCGTATGTACAAAAAACTATCAGGAATGACCGGTACAGCCAAGACAGAAGAGGAAGAATTCCGTAATATTTACAACATGTACGTTATTACGATTCCAACTAACATGCCGGTTATTCGTACCGATGCTCCAGATTTAGTGTACGCTACCAAACAGGCTAAATACAAAGCCATCATCAACGAGATTGAACGCCGTTACAAAAATGGTCAACCAGTCTTAGTAGGTACTATTGCTATTGAGACCAGTGAACTTGTAAGTAGTCTCTTAAAACAAAAACATATTCCACACGAAGTATTAAATGCTAAAAACCATGCTCGTGAAGCCGAAATTATCGAGAAAATCGGTATGGGTAAATCAGTTACCATTGCTACAAACATGGCTGGACGTGGAACCGATATTAAATTATCAGACGAAGTAAGAGCTTTAGGCGGACTATGTGTAATCGGAACTGAACGTCATGAGTCTCGCCGTATCGATAATCAGTTACGTGGTCGTTCTGGTCGTCAAGGAGATCCAGGTTTTACCCAATTCTTCATTTCGATGGAAGATGATCTAATGGTTCGTTTCGGTTCAGATCGTATTAAAAACATGATGCAATCATTTGGCTTTGGTGATCAACCTATTCAAAGTAAAGCATTTACTAAAGCAATTTCTTCGGCTCAACAACGAGTTGAGGGTAATAACTTCGATATCCGTAAACAATTACTTCAATACGATGACGTAATGAATCAACAAAGAGAAATTATGTATGGAAGACGTAACGAAATCTTAGATAGCGAATCGATCCATGCTAAAATTTTGGAATCTTTCCGTAATCATATTACCGATTTAGTTAGATCTCACATTTATCCGGAAGGCCATTTAACTAACGATGACGTTAAAGAAATTACGGATTACGTTAATGAAAACTTATTAAA
>CANQDB010000005.1 GCA_947591175.1 uncultured Bacilli bacterium | reverse complement strand
AGTGGAACGTTTGCCATATGCCATTATGGTCGTCCAGTTTCTCTTTCTTCCAGCAGTCACCCAGAACTGGGCGTTCCAAGCAACCACCAGAAGTTTCACAGTTGTGCTCTTTAACGGTCTTTTAACTCCGTCTTCATAATAACGATTGTTCACTAGAATAGTGCACCATATCCGTTTTTACGTTCTACATTATATCATATTCTAGTTATTTTGTAAAGTAGTACAATATTTTTCTATGCCCTTCAAGGTCTCAAAGTTGTAAATTTCGTGTTCTTTTTTAAAATATCCTTCCATCGATTTATAATTTATTAAGTTTGAAGAAGGAGACCCTTCTTTTATTCCTTGACGAGCATTTTGCCAAGGAAGTGTCTTATGAGTCATTTCTTTAAGATAGTTACCACTATATTTACCAAACACTTCTACTACCATGTCGGCTAAGTGCTTTTCGTCTTCAGTTAAGTCATTTTCCGTATTCTCCATCGTTAAAGGAGCAAAGCCATAGCTACAAAAGCGATGATAAATATTTGGATACACTGGACCTTTTGCCCATGCCTTAGGCATGGTATCGTAAATATTTTTAGAGAAGATTGCAATACCGATACCTTGGATAAAATATAGTAATTTTTGCAAAGCAAGATTACTTATCTCATCGTTCTTTTCGAGTATGTAAGATGCAAACTGGTATATTTTGGAATTTGTTTCAGATAGAATCAACTCTTCTACTTTACTGATACTTTTACGATAGGCTACGTCCGTTAGGACCTTCCTCTTCCTTAATAATTTTTCTTTCATGTAAGTAGGATCATCTTTAATTTTTTTTAATTCATCAGAATGAAGTTTTTCGATATTTCCACCATTAAGATAACGAATAATCGTCGCTTCTCCCCAACCTAAAAGAAGAGCAAGAGGCTTTTTACCGATGTTATATTTAGTAATTATTTCGACAATTTCTTCTTTAGAGATAATTCCTGAAACACTTCTAACCGCCTCTTGGTAACTATCGATATTTTCATCATAATCTTCACTATTATATATTTCGTTATGACAATTAGCACAGTAAGATACCTTTTCGCGATAAGTTATTTCTTGGTGATTTACTATTTCGACCTTCAATTCTTCCTTATGAACAAAAGGTACTTCTTTATTACAATATTCACAATATAACGTCCGCATTATTACTCCTCCTTTCTAAAATAATATTTTAATTTTTCCGTGGGTAAATGAAGTGAAATGACAAATAATTTACTTTTTTCCACAAAAGAAAATTTTAAATAAACTTGTAAGTGTTTGTACTTTGTACCAAAATTATCTACTAAATCAACTGTAGGGGCAAAAATAAAAACTTCTTCTTTGCGAAATTTGCTAATGCTTTTCCTTTTCTCACAAAAATCTTTATTGGTTAGAGCTTGAACAATTCCTTTTATATCTTTTCTTTTTAAACCGAATTGTTGCAAAAACTCTTTATTTTTTTCACGCATAGATATGGAAAAATTATCTTCTTGGACACTTGCTTGTGCTTGGATTAATACTTTTTCTACTTCTTCTGTTGTCGTGGCTATCAAATAATCTACACCTCATTTCGTAAACCACCATTATTTCCTTCCAAATTAATTCTAGCACTATAGTATTTTTATGTCAATAAAAAAGTATCAAATGATACTATTTTTGCTTTCTTATACTTTCTTCTGTTTCCTTGACGATATAAATTGGTCTTTGTTTGGTCTCTAAGTAAGTCTTGGCTAAATATTCGCCTATAATACCAGTACAGAAGAGATTGATACCGCCGACAAAGAAGATGATACAAGCAAGACTTGGCCAACCGGAAACGGGATCACCAAAGGCTAAAGTTTTAACAATAATAACAATAATCATAACGAAGGCAATAAAGCAAAAGATGATACCAAGTAAAGCGGCAATCAGTAAAGGTGTCGTCGAGAAAGCAACAATTCCGTCGATCGCATATGAAAACAACTTCCAAAAGTTCCATTTGGTAGTTCCGGCTACTCGTTCTTGATTTTCGAACTCGATCCACTTAGTATTGAAACCAACAAAACTGAATAGTCCTTTCGAGTAACGATTGTACTCTTTCATCGAAATAATCGCATCGACCATCTGTCTTGTCATTAGACGAAAGTCTCTGGCCCCTGCCACCATTTCTGTTTTGGAAAGTTTACCGATGATTTTATAAAACCATTTAGTGAATGTCTTTCTTAAAAATGAGTAACCATTTCTAGAAGTACTTTTAGTGGCACAACAATCGTATTCACCTGTTTCTAAAGTGTCAAACATCTCTTCTAATAGTGAAGGTGGATCTTGCAGATCAGCATCCATCGTCGTGACATAGTCTCCCTTAGCATTTTCAAGACCTGCATACATGGCCGCTTCTTTACCAAAGTTTCTCGAAAAAGAAATATAACGAACGCGGTCATCTTTTTTAGCAAGTTTTCGTAACTCCTCTAAAGTCTTATCTTTGGAACCATCGTTGACAAATAAAAACTCAAACTTTGCTTTCTCTTGCATTTTTTCGGTAACCTTGTCTACTTCTTTATAGAAAAGAGGAATTGACTCTTCTTCATTATAACAAGGTACAACAATCGATATTTTTTTCATAACTTCTCCTTTTTATTTAAATACAAACCATTTACTTAAAATATAGTTCAAGATAATAACAATCACTTGGGAAAATAGTTTAACAATGCTATCACTTTGGAGTAAAATTCCTGTCCCTATCCACATGATAAGCATATCGAAACCTAGACTTAATAGACGTGAACTATAGAATGACAAAGCTTCTTTGAAGAGATTACCATTTTTACTAGCAAATACAAACTTCCGATTAGTGAAATAAGCAAAGGTAACAGATATAATCCACGATATTATGTTAGAAATTTGAATTTCTAGTTGGGTGCCACTTCGAAATAAAGTGTTCATGAGAATAAAATAAGTAGCTAAGCTAACAATAGTTGTTAAAACACCAAATACTAAATAAAGTAGTACTTCTTTATGTTTCATAATTTTTTCTTTTAAGGATAACTTAGGATTATCTTCGATAAATTTTTCAATAGTTTTAACTATATTATCAGTATTACTTTCGAACTTTTTAGGAACGAAAGTTTCGGCTTTTTTGATTAGTTTTTCTAAAGAATCGAAATCTCTTAATTCTAGAATGTAACCTTCTTTTGCCAGTTCTTTGACGATTTGTTTTTGATGATCGTTTGTGTGTTCTTTATATTTGGCTAAACGAGACGCCGCAATTACTTTTTTATTATTTCTAATCCCCGAAAGAATTGAACCTACTCCCCCATGAGTAATTATTAAGTCAGCCTTTTTTATTAATTTTTCTAACTCTTCTTCTTCGATTAAATCGAAGATCTCCATGTATTTAGATTCATACTTAGTGTAGCCTGCTTGGACAATTACTTTATCTTTAATTGTCCCCTTCTCCAGTTGTTTTTCTAAAGCATCTAAGAGTCTCGTAAAACTTTTATCTTGAGTTCCTAAAGTAACTAAAATCATTAATAAATCCACCCCTTATAAACAGCTTTTGGGTATAACTTCAACATCGACTTCCATTGGACGATGAACAAGTCCGCAAAAGGATAAATAAGTTTGCCGGTTATAGTCTTGGTCGAATGATTAGCAAATGTTTCGATATAGATAATCTTACTACCAAAAAGTTTTCCGATACAGCACATAGGTCCAGCCGTATGAGCACCTGTCGTAATTATAAAACGTGGTCTTATCTTAAAATAAAAGTACAAACTTTTAAAGCAGTTGGCCAATAATTTAAAAGGATATGTAAGGATATGGTCCTTACTACCAAATATTAAATAGTGAACTTCTTTGATACCTGAGACCTTTAAATTCTTGGTTGACTTAGTACTTTCGGTAATAAGATAACTATCGTACTTTGGAAACATCTTCTTTAATTGCATAAGTTCTGATAGATGCCCACCTGTACTAGAAATAAATAATACTTTTTCCATTTGTTAACCCCGTTTCTTTAGGATCCGTAACCACTCTTTACGAATAACTTGACTTGAATATTTTAAACTTTGTTGATAACCTTTTTCACCCATTTCAAGGCGTTTCTTTTTATCTCTTATCAACTTGACAATTTGATTTTTCATCTCTATTTTATCACGATTATCGATTAAATAACCATTTTCGCTATCAGTAATTAAATTACAGGCCCCCTCGGCCGACTTAAAAGCAACACAAGGTAGGCCATAAGACATTGCTTCTAATAAGACGATACCAAATGATTCACTAATAGAAGACATAACATATATAGAAGACTTAGCTAAATATTCGTTAATATAATCTTTATCCTGGAATCCATGAAGATGAACGTAATTCATTTTTTCATTGAAAATACGGTCTCCCAAGAGATTACGTTGAGCCCCATCACCGATGATATCTAAAGTCCACTTTGGTTCTTCTTCGTGGACTAATTTCATAACATCGAGTAAATCTTCATATCCTTTTTCCCTGGCTAGACGACCGACGGAAATAAGTCTTTTTTCTTTAAGAGTTGATTTTTTTTCAGGGTAACTTTCTAAAACATTAGGAATAGTTACACAGGTACAACTATAATTTTTTAATAATTTACGATAATAATCGCGAATAGAATCAGTTACTAAAACAAAGTAATCTAAGTCTCTTGCAGACTTTGCAACTTTTTTAGCATAGTCCTCTCCCTTGTCGAAGTGATTGTGTTCCCAGCCAATCTTTAAAGCTTTACTGCGACCATATTTCCCAAGCCAAGTATTAAATAGTTCTCTTGTTGAAATAATAATATCGGCATCACTTTCTTTGATAGCTTTAATCATCGTTTTCTTTCTTAGAGAAAGAGTTAAAAGAGCACTGTAAGTTTCCTTGGTAATCTTAATGGGATTAACTTTCTTAATAGCTTGTTTCCACTCATCCCGATTGGGTTTATGAGTCTCAATTAAATATGTAACCTTAACTCTTTTATCTAAATCAAACATCGGTTTATCATACAATTTATAACTTGTTAAAATTTCTACTTCATAATCAGCACAAATCATATTAGCTAAAGCACAAATAGATTTCTCAATTCCACCATAACCAAGGTGAAGGGCTAAAATAGCAACTTTTTTCACGTTAACCACCTATCCCAATTATATATTTTTTTCGCTTATTAGTAAAGAAAAAGACCACTTAAGGTCTATCTTGATCTTCCGCCCATTTCATTTTCGCTAGTATCTTGATCGGGGTTTGTTCCATAACCTAGCATACTTTCTAATAAAGCGTTAAAGTCAGCCTGAGCTTTGGCCACATCCTCTGGAGAAACAGATTCTTCATTTTCAGAAGATTCAAGAGGTGGAGGTGACAGAAGTTTATCAAAATTAAGTTCATTTTCATGTTCAGGATTAGAATCAGGAATAGGCCAAGAGAAAGGATCTTCACTTTCTTGATGTTCATGATCTTTTAGCCAAGCTCCATCTATTCCGTATACACTTTTATAAAGTTCCTCATACGAAAGTTGTGATAAATCTTCGTCAGCGTGTTTCTTTTCTTTAGTTTCTCTAAAACGAATACTATCTAAAGCCATAGTAATCAACTCCTCTTTTTTATCTTATCATAATTCAAACAGTTTGTAACAAAGCATCTTTCTCTAGTAAGATAAATACTACCCAAATGCTTACAGCCGGAGCTACTAAGACGTGTCCTACAAAAAGAGCAATAAAGAAGACTAAGAAGATACTTAAGCGATACATAACTTCTTTGAAATCTTTTCGTTTAGAAGTAAATATTTTTTCTTGCTTAAGAAAGCCAAAAAGTGGTAAGAAGTAGAGAATAAAACCTAAAATACCATGGCAATAGAAGATATCAAAAAAATCCATTTCTACTAATTTAACGGGATTTCGAAAATCATCTTTGTCGACATAACCAAGTCCTAGTCCACGTTCAACCGGAGTAGCAATACGATATTCCTGATTTCGTTCACTTAAGAAAGAAAGACGTGAACTAAAGATAAAATGATCGATTACTTTTGGATCAGTTACAATTTGACTTACATCTGTTACTCCTAGGTAATCTAAGTGTATTTGAATATTTTGATAGAACGAAGTCTTAGGTAACAAATATAGACCTATTCCAAAAAAGATGATGATTAAGGCACTAGCAATAGATAAGGTTCGATAACGTTTTTCTGAAATTAATTTTAAACCATAGTAAATACCTAAGATAAGTAAAGTTATACCTAAACTTACAATAGTCATTTTAGTTCCTAAAGTAAAAAGAGAAAAGAACACTAAGAGTAAACATATTAAGCCAAATAAAATATTCTTAAGGTTTCTCTCTTTTTCAAGGAAATAAAGGGCAAGAAATGGTAAAAAAATTGATAAAATAGCACTAACTTCATTGGTCGAATAAAACCAACCTAAGTTCCCTACTTTTCCTTCTGTATAAGCACCGAAGCCAAAGTTAAAGATAGTTGGAATAGCAACCATTAGGACATATGGAATAATGATATATAAGATACTATTTTTAGGAAGACTTTCCTTTTTAGTGTGCAAAATAGGATAGCAAAAGACTAACAAAAGAGGAAAATAGAAACTCCTAAACAGACCTTGTGTTTCTTGAAAAAGAGATTGTGTTCCTTTACTGAGAAAACTGTATCCTAAAAATAGAAAGGCATAAGTTAGAAAGAATAATAAGTACTTTTCGATTTTAAGTTTATTTCCCTTATAAACAAAAAAGAAATAGTATATTAGAAAAAGTAAAAAACCGATACGGAAGATTATCCCAATGGTAAAAGGAATAGTCAGTTCTCTTAAGACAAAAGAAGTAAGGACATCGATGAAAGGTTGACTAAGTAAAAAAAAGAAAAGGAAAAATAAGATATGTTGTTCAATAAATGCATTTATTTTTTTCATTTTACCTCAACCTTTCTTTTAACGATAGTAGTCTCCTAATAACAGAGCATCGTTTATTTTCATTTTGCGAATCACTTCATTACTAATATTTTCAATATAAGTGGAATTCAGTCCTTGATCATCGTTTCCTTTATAATAGGTTGTCCCATCGTACCAACTGGCATTTGGAAAATAGACGTAAGGATCGTGATTTGGACTGAAGACATCGGTTGCTAAATAGTTATTAGCATCGTACTTCGATAAGCCGAAAAGATTTGCCACAGTTGGTAAAATATCGGCAGTATCCATAATGGTACCTACCTCTTCATGATCTAGATTGTTACCCCAAATAACAAATGGAATATGTTGTAAAAGGTTCAAGTCTTTTGTTCCTTTTTGATCATAGACGTAGTTTAAATCCGGATATGCATAGGCATAGTGATCAGAGAAGATTACAAAGATGGTATCATCTAACTTATTTTCTTCCGCTAGGCGTTCTTTTAAAATACGTAAGAACTCATCGGTATGTCTTACTAAGTTTCTAATACAAGATAGAGCCTCATCCCCTTCTACTGCTAGTTGATAAGGATCGGTATCACATTTGTTGTTTTCGTTACTATAAGGCATGTGACCTGTATAAGTGATGACAAAAGACATGAATTTTTGATCAGTGTCCGGAACGATATAACGATAAATTTGATCATCGCTTGCTAAGACGTCATCTTCGAAATAGTTTTTATCTGTCGTAAGGTGCATATCTCTTAGGGCATAGTGATGAAGATAGCCTAAACTTTCATGGATACTCTTTCGGTTATAGAAGGTTCCGTTATTAGCGTGGACCGATTGAACTAAGTAACCATCGTCTTGGAATAGGCGCGGTAAAGCGTATGGGTAATGATTGTGATTAAAGTTATAAGCAGGCATACCATTATTTAAGGAATATATTCCCGTATTAGCCGCAAACTCAGTATTAAAGGTTGCTCCTCCACCAAAACTTGGTGCATAACGATTAGTAAAATTCCATCCTGTTTGTTCCATATCATATAAAGTCGGCATTAATTCTTCGGTAACTAGCCAACTATCTACGCTTTCTAACATGATAAAGACTAAGTTCTTATCTTTAAAGACCCCGGTCTTATCGTTTGTCGAAGGAATAGGTTTCTTGTTTTCAAAATAATCTTTCGCTTCGGCATAGTAAGCTTCTTTCTTATCATCGAAAAGTGTACCTATATAAAGATAAATCTCCCTAAAGGTTTTTTCATAAAGACCAGCGACTTCCATATTTTTACTAGGATTATTGAAGTCGTTATAGACGTTTCTTACATTGGTTGCAACTCGATAAGTTGTACCAGTCGAGGCTTTACCAAGACAAGAGATGGCAATCCCCTTAGGAATTAAAGTTAAAAGAAGTCCCACAACTAAAATACTTATATAATAGGCTTTACCTCTTGTAAACTCCGTTTGTCTTTTCATTAAAATAAAGACCCCAATTCCCAAAGCAAGAGAAATAAATACCGGCCAAAGGATAGTTCCATTGATACTTTTTAAAACGGTACCAAAGTAATTAGCTCCCTCACCTACTAAAAACAAATCGTAAATACCAAAGAAACGATCTAATATCAATAAATGTAAATATTGGGCAATTACTAAAATATTGAAAGAAATTAGTAAGATAAGAAAACATGCTCTTCGCCATTTTTGGGGTATCAGAAAAAGAAGCATTTCAAAGAGAAAAATCCAACTTAGACTAAAAAGCCAAGGGGCTACTTCTTGCCAATCATAAAAATACTGATATTGATTAGAGATATTTCTAATTGCTCCATCTAAAGTAAGTAAAGAGGCCGTCATCAAAACGATGATAAAACCTAGTTGTACTCCTCTATTGGCAATTATTTTTTTAATTATTTCTTTTACTTTGTCCATAATGCACTTCCTTGTACATATTATAGCAAATATCTTTACTTTTTTCGACACTATTTTACGTTTTTAGTTCGCCTTATTCTTTCTAAACTTAGTTATTTATTATATACTTATAATATAAGAATAGAGGTGGTCGTATGGCAAAAAGAAAAGAAAATAATAATAAAAGTGAAAATAATGCGATCCGTAAAAAGATTGTTTTAGAAGAAGATCCAAATAATCAAAAGAAAGTTAAAATAGATAAGAAAGAGCCTATTAAGGAAGAGAAAAAAGTAAGTGATGTGGCCAAGAAGAAAATAGGTAAACGAAAGTTATGTTCCTATATCTTGTTGTCCTTAACTTTTATAATCACGGTGATCTTAGGTATCTTATCGATCGTTCACAGTAGTGAAGATATTCATCAGTTATCGATAGTTGTCCAAAGTGTTCTCTTGATGTTTTTCTCATTTTTCTTCGTCCTCATGGGTATCTATATGGATTCGAAAAAAGGTCAAAACATCGTGATAGTAACGGCGTTCTTGTTTTCTTGTTTCAGTGGTTTTCAATTACTAGAACAAAGTGGTGTTATTAAATTACCAATACAAGATGCTGTTCAAAATTTCACAAATCGCAGTTTAACGGAAGTTATGGCTTGGAGTAGTGAACATAATGTAACGGTCGAGCAAACTTACGAGAACAGTGATAGTGTCGAGCCTTACTATATTATTAGACAAGATGTCCAAGCAGGAACTTTACTTAAGGATGTCCAAGTATTGACCGTTACTGTTTCGAATGGTCCAGATACAACTAAGCAAGTGATCTTCCCTAATATGATTGGAAAAGATGTCGACGAAGTAATATCGTTTGTCGAAAGTAATTATTTTACGAACGTTATCATCGATTTTGTTAAATCTGATACCCCACGTGATATAGTTATGGAACAAGATAAGTCAGGTCAGTTAGCAAGAGATGAAGAGATTCATATCACCGTCTCTTTAGGTAACGAAGATTTAGTTCCTGTATCAATGGAAAACTTAGTAGATCGGAGTTTCTTTATTGCTTCTACTTGGTTAAAGAGAAATGGTATAGCTTACGAAGTTGTCTACGAGTATAGTGAAACTATTCAAAAAGGTTACGTAATGAAACAAAGCATCGAGGCAGGTAACATGGTAGATCCTAATCAAGATACTATCACGTTAACGATCTCGAAAGGTAGCAAGATAACAGCCCCTAACCTTTTAGATATGTCCGCCGAAGAAATTACGGCATGGGTAATCGAACACAATTTAAAGATCACGTTCCAAGATAGATACGACGATACTATTCCTTTAGGAAAACCAATCGAAGTAAGTTGTAAAGAAGGAGATACTTTAGAAGAAGGAATGACGATTACAGTTACTCTTTCGAAAGGACCTCTCAAGATGGAAGATTTTAAAACTGTAAGTGATTATCGAGCATGGGCTGAAAAGTACGAAATTCCTTTCAAAGAAGAAGCCGAATTTAGTGATAGTATTCCAGTTGGAGGAATCATTAGAATGTCTCATCAAGTAGGAGAAACAATTAAGAATGGCGATACAATTACAATTACGGTATCGGAAGGAAAACAATTAGAAGTTCCGAACCTCGTCGGTAAGACTAAGAGTGATGCTCAAAAGGCTTGTAGCACGGCAGGTGTTAAATGTAGTTTCATTTATGGAGGATATACGGAATCAACTAATAAAGATGTCGTTATTAAACAATCTAGATCAAGTGGCAGTAAGATCACTGAAAGTTCGACAGTAACTGTTACTTTGAGTAGTGGTATTATCGAAAAAGTAGATGTTCCTAATTTTAAAGGACAAACTAAAGCAAGCGTCGAATCTCAATGTAATAGTCTAGGTATCACTTGTACCTTTAATACCGAAAGTAACTTCTCTACTACTCCAGCAGGAACTGTTACAGGTCAAAGTGCAAGTGGCAGAATGAATAAAGGAAGTAAGATTACAGTTACTCTAAGTCGAGGCGAAGCTATAAGTTATACCGTTAATATTCAAGCTACTTGGTTTGGTACTACTTATCAAGAAACTGTTAATACGTTAAAGAGTAAACTTGAAAGTGCATGTCCTGGAGTTACCTTTATATTTAAAGCCAAAGATGTTAACGAAGGGGCTGGAATGATTAGTTCCGATTCACAAATTAAAGCTGGAAATAATACCTTTAAAGAAGGTCAAACTTATACGATTACTGTTAATCGGTAAAGTAAAAGAACTATTCTAAACCAATGAATAGTTCTTTTTTTTCTTATAATCAAATAAAATTATGGAGTGAGAACAAAACGAAATGAATCAGCAGTGCGTGCTTCACCATACGAGTTGCCAATCAAAAATAAGCCTGCTTCAGCATTGGTATATGAGGCACCGCTACGATTGATCCACGGATTTTCACTATTAAGCCATAATGGTCTAAAATCACCGTACCAGCCAGTTGTTTCTGTTAAGGCTTCTCCTAAACATACCCCACCATCACATCCTGTTTCTACTGTACTTTCATTATCATATGTATTATAATATTTTAACTCTGGAAATGGTCGACTATTTTCAAGATAAGTTCCATCATATAATTTTCCGTTAAACCCAGAGGTTCCTCCAGGGGCATTATTTCCACTTCTTGGTTTTCCATCTTCATCTTCCATTACGCTCATGACACGCTCCCAAGATCCTCCAGACATGTCATATACTCCATATATTGTTCCTGTTGTCGATGCTCCAGGTCCAGCTAGACCACCACCGTTTTCTATTAGAGTTAAATCATCATACTCATATTGTCCTTCAGTACGAGCTGTATTTGTACTTGGTGTTCCATTACTACTTCCTGTTATATAATCCGAAGATTTGTTTTGATATACTTCTTTGTTGGCACCGGTATAATTAGTATTTCCTTGTTTTCCATATGTACTTTGTGATAGGTAAGCGACTGCTCCCCACTCATTATTCTTACTTATATGAACATCGCTTGTTTTATTAAATCCATATGTCTTGTTAGCATTCATGCCCTGTGCTACTTGGAAAGCTGTTGATACTCGGATTCCTCTCCATGATTCTACATTTGGTTTTATTTGTGGAGTTAAACTCGTTAAATCACAACCTTGATTAACATCATTAACAGTTGCAACACATTCTTGTTCCTCATTGCTAGGTTCAAACTTTCCATACCAGAATCCTTCTAGCTTTTGGGTTCCAAACGTGAAGGCTGGATGTAACATATATCCTTCAGTACTACTATCACTCGTTCCGCTTAAAAAGTTTATTGGTATTGCTCCAGGATTGTTAGGATCTGATCCTATTTCAGCCATATTTTTATAATTGTATTCGTATCTTGGAATCCATACCCACATCGTGTTGATATCTTTCATATCGATTATTTCTCCTGCACTTGCATTCATATAATAATCTCTATTGTGAGTTGTTCCTGTTTCTTCAACTGTAACAGCATTTGCCCAATTCCATTTTGCATAGTTATACCATTCTGCTGTTACATCGGCTTTCTCCCAATTCTTTGTGCTTTCATTGAATGTAACTGGTATCATTCCTTCGACTAAATCTGGTTTATTGGTTCCTGTTCCATCTTCATATAAAACTTTTGGTTTAGGTAGTTCTTCATTCGAAGCATAAACATTTACTTTTACTGAAAAACTCATTCCTCCATATAACCATTCACCATTTCTTGTCGTATTGGCGTTCTCATCTAACCACATCCGAAATCGATATGTTTTACTATACTCTATCGATGAATCTTCTACTGTTCCTTGATAGAGAGTCTTTCCAACTTTTTCTTCTAAATTTGGTAATTGACTAAATCCTAAATCTCTATAACTATTTATTACTTCTTCTTTTAAAGTTGGTGTTATATCTATTCCATCTTCTGTTAAATATGTTCTTACTGATTTTTCTGGTAAAGTTGATGTTTCTTCCTTTGTTAGATAAATCTCATAATTAATATCCGCTCCTTGGGTAGTAGCTCTTACTTCAAACTCAAACATTCCAGGTTCGCCTTGGACTTTTCCTTCTGAGTCACTCATTGGAAAAGCATTTTGAATATTAATAATATTAGTCGGATTTTCACTTAACTCATCATAGACAAAGTATAATCTACCTGTTGTTAAAACGTTTTCTTGTTGTCCTTGTCTAGTATAAGTAAAGAAGGCATATGTTCCTCCTATTGTTAAGAGAACGATACCTAATACTAAAACTAGTATCAATACTTTCTTTTTTTGATTTTTATCTTCTCCCATAAATAAAAGCACTCCTTTACTACTTTAGTTTTTACAAAAGAAACTATTCTAATCGAGTAGAAGTATAGATTACTCCATACAGCCCTCACAGTTCCGAACGTGCCCCGTTAGAGCATTCGGCTCTTCATAATATAGTATTTATTTATCAAATAGCATAGATATTTACCTTAATTCTAGGCCGTGGCAAATCGAAAAATTTTATCATAGTTGTGAAACCTTTATTTCTATAACTTTTCTTTTGACTTCTCCTATTTAGCCACTTTATTAATAACGAGATAACTGCATAGTTGTATCTTGCAATCATATCACTATTATCAGTTATTCCATAGTAGTTAAAATGTCCTATTAATTTTCTTTTCACTGTTGCAATAATTTCTTCTAAAGGTTCATTTCTATGTTCTTTTATCCAAACTTTAAATTCTAGTATTTTCTGTTTGAACTTCTTTTTGGATGTCTTTCTTTTGACACGGAAACTTTTGCCGTCTTGACTTTTACTACAATAATGTGTGAAACCTAAGAAATCGAAAGTTTCAGGTTTACTTTTACCATTTTTTATACAGTTTTTACTTGCAAATCTTCCAAATTCAATTAATCTTGTCTTATCTTCAGCAAATTCTAGTTCTAGTTGTTTTAATCGTGCTTTTAATAGTTTATATGTGTTTTCGGCCTCATCTTTATATTGGAAACAAAGTATCATATCATCAGCATAGTTAATTATTTCAACATATCCTTTTGCTGTTTTCTTTATTCTCTCAACGTATAGTATAATTCCATAATACATAACTATATTTGCTAGAACTGGACTTAATATTGAGCCTTGTGGTGTTCCATATTCACTTGTAATATACTCACCTTTTTCCATAATGCCTGCTTTTAGAAACCTTTTAATCAGTCTGAGTAGATTGGTATCTTTGATGTGCATTTCTAATGCTTTCATTATTAAATCATGACTGATATTGTCAAAGTATCCTTTAATATCTGCATCAAGTATATAATTTGTATATCTTTTTTCAATACATTGTGTTAGATATTTTAAACAATCATGACAACTTCTATTAGGTCTAAAGCCAAACATGTTATTTGTGAATTTTGGCTCATATATTGCTTCGACTATTTTCTTTACTGCTAGTTGTACTATCTTGTCTTCAAAGTTAGCAATTGCAAGTCCTCGCATTTTTCCATTTGCCTTTGGTATGTTTACTTTTCTTGCTGGACTTGGTCGATAAGATTTTGTTTTAAGTTTCTTTACTAAGTTGTTTATATTTTCTTCTAAATTTATAGAGTACATATCTTTTGTTACTTTATCAAGACCTGTTGCTTTGTTTCCATCTAGTTCGTCATAGCATTCTATAAGTAATTCATAGTTAATTAAATGGTAGATTGATGTAAAAACTTCTTTAGGTTTTTCTTTTGCTATCTGATTTATCCTTGCTATTTTAGTTGACATTATTTATCCCTCCTTGTATAGTGATAATGTTTCTTTTAACAAGGGCTATATTATGTGTATCCCTTCCTTACTCTGCATTTATTGATACAGTATCATGAGTACTATGAATACATCTGACTGGCTATCACTCTTTTGACATTCTTCCGTTTTGTAGTTGTTTGTCATACTCATATCTCTTTTGTTTACCAATTAGCTCACTGCCTACTTTTGGACTTAGAGAAGTGATAGTCTCTCTCCAGTTGATATAATAATCACTTTGTGAAACATGATTAGGTCTCTGACCCCGTAGAAATTTAATTATTCTTGCCATAGCGAATAGTTAAATATTGACTTCCGTTAGAGTAAAAACGTCGTCTTTCTAGTTTCTACAAGATTTCGGGGCTCGATACTAACCCTATTTCTTCGCTGTCTACGCTTAAACTAACTGTTACCAGTTTCGCTTCAAGACTCGCTACTAGTTGTTGGCTAGACTTTACTAGGTAGGATTTCCACCTACTAGATTATTAATCCTTTTCTGGACGCACTACTCTATCTTGTATACTTTTAATATACTCGTTTTGCGTGTACAAGTCAATTACACTTCAAAAAATTGAAACTTTTAAAGTTTCACTTTACGTGGAGTATATTTCCTTTTGTAATCTCCTCTAGTATATATCTATTATAAGCCAAACATACCCCCCCCCAGTCAAGGATTTTCGTAAAAAAAGAGCGTCTACTCCACGCTCTTGATTTGATTATTTTCGATGGTTACTACTTTACCATTTTCAAAAGTAAGTGTTCCATTTACAATACCTGCTTCCTTGTTAGAGGCTGGTGTAACTCTTAAACGGACATCGGTTGGAATATCAGTTAAAATATTTTTTAACTCTTCGCCATATTCACTATTTAAGAAATAATTAATATCCGTTACTCCTCTTGCTTCTTGAGGTTCGTTAGCATAAATTCGTTGTAAGTAAATTATTAACCATTTAGCAGCAAGTGCTTCATTAGATTGATTGTTTGAAGCTTGAGGAACATTTAGAGATGTCTCCTTTTTTACAAAACTTAGTATTATCTCAGTTTCATGTTCTTTGGTTGGAAGAATTATCATAATGGTATCGAGATCGTCTCCTACTTTGGTTACTTTTAAATTTATGTTACCACTCTCTATTTGAATGTTTTTAGATATTAAATAACTCGTTAATAAATTATCACCTTTAGTTAACAATTCTTCCATATCACTATAAGGAATGGTATAACTTGTTTCATCCATAAAAGATGTGTTGTTAGCTTTCTTTAAAAGTTCATTTAAAATAGTATTTAGGCGATAATCCGTTTCATAATCCATACTTTTATAAAGTCCATTATCTTGATTCTTTACGTATAACATTTTGTTAGCAATATCATAATATTGTTCTTCTAACACGCCGTTATTATCAGTTAGTTGAAAGTACATAACTTGTTTATTCTTATCATATTGATATTTTCCAAGCATTATTTCTTCATTATTTCTATTAACTTCTAGAACTATTTCATAATCGTCAATTCCTTCGATAGAAGTTAAAATCTTATCTTTTGTTTCTCTCGTTAAAAAGAAAGTTAATAAAACTGCAATTAAAACTAAGACTAGGATAGCAATTAATAGTGGTCCTCTTTTCGTTACTTTTTTAGATTCTTGTTGTTCTTTTTTTATTCCTTGTTCTTTATTCATTCTGATACCTCCTCTACACGAATAAAGTTGGTGTTTTGTAAACTGGCTGGAAAGCCTCCTGTGATCACATAGTGATTACCTTTTTTGAGATTTAATATCTCTTTTGCTTTGGTTCCACAGTGATCAACTATTTCATCGGTAGTTGCATATTCCTTAGCTAAAGTTGGATAGACTCCATAATGCAAAGTTAAACTTCTAACTGTATCTTCTATAGGAGATGTAGCAATAATCATACACTTTGGTCTAAAACGACTTATTTTTTTAGCAGTATAGCCCGAATTAGTCGGAGTGACAATAGCATTTGCATTTAAGTGGTTAGCAATATCGACAACGGCATGGGCAATTAACGATGTAACATCTTGCTTTTCGTTTCTTCTTATCTCTTGTAAAACTTGTTCATAATCGGTTTCTTGTTCCGCTTGGTTTACGATATTGACCATCGTTTCTACTGATTCGACAGGATAAAGTCCCGAGGAAGTTTCATTTCCTAAACTTACAGCATCTGCTAAATCCATGACGGCATTATAGACGTCACTTACTTCGGCCCGAGTTGGCCTTTTATCGTGTTCCATCGAAGCTAACATCTCAGTCGAGACAATACCAAGTTTATTTTCTTGATGAACTTTCATAATGACGCTCTTTTGAATACCAGGAAGCTGTTCTATTGGAAGTTCAATTCCTAAGTCTCCGCGAGCAATCATTAACCCATCAGATAACTCGATAATGCGATCTAGGTCCTCTAAACAGGCTTCATTCTCAATCTTTGTAATTAGTTGAATATGGTCGTTTTCTTCTTCGATTAATAAGTCCGTAACATCCAAAACATCATTGGAATTTCTAATAAACGATAGTCCTAGGAAATCTACATCTTGTCCAATAGCAAAGAGAATATCTTCTTTGTTCTTTTCATTTAAGTAGGAAAGTGAATAATCAAGTTTTGGAATATGTACTGTCTCGTGACTAAAAATGTAACCCTCTTCGAGGACTTCACAAAGAAGCATATCGTCCTTTTTACCTAACATTTTGACCTTGACCCTACCACTATTAAAGAGTAATTCCATACCTAGTTGAGCATCGTTTAATAAATTAGGATAATTTAGGTAAATCTTTTCTTCGTTACCGATTATTGATTCCGTGGTAATTAAGAGTTCGTTTCCGGCTTTAAGATAGACTTTACCATTACTAATGGTTCCAACTCGCATTTCAGGTCCCCTATTCTCAAAGAAAATGCCTATCGTTTTACCGAGTTCTTTTTCAAGTTTGTGGATTTTATCCACAGTTTCTGTGCAAAAAGAATAGGATAATTTTCCTAAATCAAAACGAGCAACATCCATGCCACCTTGAATCATTTTCCGAAGGACATCAATTTCACTAGAACTAGGTCCTATACTACAAACTATTTTTGTTTTTTTCATATACCCTCCGATTATATCTTTATTATACAAAAAAGAAGGAACTATTTCAATTCCTTCTTATCATTTTTAACTTACTACTAACTCCATACGGAACCGCTTGCTATCGACTCTTTGTATCGTATAGGTCTTACCATTTATGACAGTTTTCTGGTCGAAAGTACGATAAGCTAAGTCTTTAAGTTCACCGAAATCACACATATTGTCGACACAGGTACTAATATAAATGGCATAAGTTCCTTTTTCTAAAGAGGAGATATCAATTGAGCCATCGAACCAAGCACGAGTTTTATCTTTGTGATCTGAAACTTTTAAATCGACGACATAGTCACCATTAGTAATCGAACCCACCTCTTGTTGAATTCTTGCAAAGGTATCGATATTTTCGAGTACGATTTGACGTTTGACATCTTTGTTGATACCGTAATCCATACCGACATTATGCGATGTACCTCTTATTTTTAACGAATTGTTAGTTAGAGAAATAGACTCAAATAAGTTATACATCTTGTCAGTTGTAGGTGGTTCATCTTTACCTAAAAGTCCAGCATCACGAATAGAGATATCTAAAGGACGAGACTTCGTATAGTAGTTCATCTGGAACAAGTAACCACGGTTATTGTTACCTGTCGCTTTACGAGGCATTTCACCGTAAACTAAGTTTTGATATAGTTCACGGGATTTATAAAGACCACTTTCAACTTCGACATAAGCGATGTAATCTCCTTGGGGAACTTTAGATAAATCGATGTTACCTTTGAACCAACCACCACTATAGTCATATTTTTGTTTATCGTCGATGTTAGTCATTTCATATGGGTAATTAACTTCCCAATTGGCTACATTGAAACGATATTCTTGATTGGTCTTAACATTTTGTAAAATAAAGTAATGTTTGATGCCACTTCCAAGCGGATTATTTTCACCTGCGACAGCAAGGAAACCTGCGACTTCAAAGGTATCTTTGTTTACTTGTTTCATTTCTTGGTATGCAAATAGACCTTTTTTCGAAGTGATGTCTTGAACAGTTACTTGAATTGTCTTTGTAGTTGTATTTCCTGCATTATCGGTAACTTTGTAAGTGACAGGGTACTTACCTTTTTGGGAAGTATTTACTTGGTTATCAGTAACTTCAATACGATCGGTAATATTTCCGTCCTCAGGGTCAGTTGCGGTAACTCCTGCTTTAGGATCAAAAACACTATTAACTAGAACTGTTCTATCACTAGCCTTAATTTCTGGTGGATTATCACTCAAAGTGGTAGTCGATAAGAATATTTCTTGGTCGTTATCTTTTTGGACTACCCAACCGAGAGTGCCATCATAATCCACTTGGACCCAGTTATAACCTTCGGCATAAGTTTGATTCAATACGACGACATAGGTTCCGTTGGCAAGACCTGAAGTAGTTGTATTTAATTTATCTCCAGAAAACGATGGTATATTTCTTACGTTCGTATAAGTACCATTGTAAACTCTAACTTTACCAATCATCATCTTTTCGAAAGTAAACGAAGATGGACTAATCCACTCTTTGAAACCTTTTTTATAAGTCGCGGATACGAGATATGATTTTAATTGATGTGAACCATCATATGCCTTCTCAAAAACTACAACATATTGATTTTTGTTCCAAGTTCTACCAGACTTGTTTTGTAAAGTAGAATCCGTATATAAAGAAGTGTTATTGGTTTTAATTTTTCCAACTTGAGGAGTTGGGGTACCGCCTGATGCAAAAGTTTCGTATGTGTAATCCTTCTCTTCGTAAGGAGTAATCGACGTTGTATCTTTACGAGAAGCATCGTTTATAATGGTAAAGTAACTTGCCGGAACATAGACGTAGTTCGTATCCCAATTATATTTAACGTTATCACTATTTGGAACAAACTGATGATTAGCATCGATATTTACGTCACTTATTATTTTGTACCAGTGGTTGTTACCATCGACGGTATCTCCTTCTACTTCGTCGACGACGATTACAGGAGCACCATTTCTTCCATAATTGTAGAAAGGTTCTCCGACACTAGCGGTCGAAATCCTGTAACTATCGTTATTACTTGGCTCAAATCTAGGATAAATAGTTCCCGATTTACTTTTGACAGCAATTTGATAATAGTTATAGTCTTCAAGACCATTCGATAAATCGAAAGCGTAATAGTATGAGGCTGCTTTTTCGGCCCAATAAGGGTCAGATGCATATTTGACGTTAGCCCCCATCACTTTGTTTCCTAAGTGACTTCCGTAGAAACGCCAGTTACTAGCAAAAGCATAACCATATAAGAAATAAGATACAGCGTGACTATAGATAGCACTTCTAACCGAAGGATAAAGGGTAGCATTGTCAGGGTTCGAATCTACTGCTCCGTGACCAAACAAGTTGTTTCTAACAGTCGCATATTTACTTCTTCCTTCCGCGGACTCATTTCTGGCAACCGACAACATAAGAAGCGCATTTATTCCTTGGTTTTCTTGAATGTTATAGAAAGCATAGCCTGAACCATAGAGCATCGTGTAGTTATAACCTTGAGTCTTATCGTAATAATTATTTAGATAAGCATCGATATCACTTCCAGAATAAGTCGTCTTCGAGTGATGTGGTAAATACATATAATAGTTATAATAAGCCTTATCTTTATTGACGCTACGATTATGAGTGCCTTCTTTTTCATCTTGTAACAAAGACTTTAAATCGTTATAGAAATAGTTGCCATCGTAACTATAGTAAGTACCAGGACCTAACATCGTTGGTTTTGGTCCTATCGTATTATAAAAAGCATAATCTGAGTTTCTTATATCTTTAGTCATATAGTGACTAATCGAACTATCGGTAACAACATATTTAGTAGCACTCTTAACCCAGGCTAGAGGAACGATCTTATAATTACGATAGCCCCCCTCTTCTTTTTTGAGCCAACCTGTAAGTCCCGCTATTTTCATCTTAACTCTATAGTTATCGATATTTATTTCTAAATATGCAGCATCCGTAGCCCCATAACTACTATTTCCATTTATATAAGTGTAGACAGTTCCATCACTAGAATCTCCACTATTTAAAACATTCGTATTTTGAGAACTTGCACCTTTGTTGATATCTAGTAAAGCATACTTAGCATCGATTATCTCAGTTACTCCATCATTTAGTTTTAAAATGACTAGATTGTCACTATCTCCACCATTTAAAGAATCCATTATATTTTTGGCTTCTTGATAAGTTCCATAACATTCCTTGTGTTCTAGAGTTCCATCAGTCTTAGCATAAGCAAGTTCATAGGCAGGACACACATTACGATAAGCATAATTAGAAGTCGTCAAAGCGTGAACAGGGGTCGGTAATAAAATTAAAATTTGTTCTAAAAGCAATGCTAAAACACATAGTTTACTAACTACTTTTTTCATACCTGTTCACCTTCTTTCCAACGTTATTCAATTATATTATAGCAAACAAACACTAGGAAAGACCATTTTTCGACTTATTTTTAGCGTACTTGACGTCAAAAAAAGGAACTAAATTTCTCTAGTTCCCACCTAAATGACTATTTCCTGTTAAAGTACCACTTCCAGAACCAACGATTCCTCTATTAGAACCAGTTCCAGAAATCTTCGATAGTGGCGTATAGTTCTTACAATAAGTGACTTTTCCTGGGTTATTACCAACGATACCACCGACACTCGATAATCCTTTAACCGAAGGAGCATGGTTTTCGCAATTAGTTATAGTTGCACCTGCTTTGTTGTAACCGGCAATTCCACCAATGTGTTTACCACCTGATGCAGAAGATGTAACATAGGAAGATACAGCACCATAGTTGTAACAACCCGAAACAGTTCCACCCGATGTCGTATTAGCCTCGTTTTGCATTCCTGCAAATCCTGTAATTCCACCAACGTAACTTTGACCAATTACTTCTCCTCTATTAGTACAATTTTCGATATTTGATAGACCTGCCCAAGCCGTAATTCCACCGGCTGGACCAGAATAGGTTGTAGCATCTCCTTTGAATGTAGTTTTTACAGAAGCGGCATTTTCACAGTTTCGAATTGTCGCATTTTCACTAACGAAACCTGCTATACCACCAGTATAAGTATCTTCTTTCGTGTTTTCAGTATCGTTCGAAGCAACTGAACTATTGGAATCCGTCGTAATACCTTCGATGAGACCACCTTCTACTTTACCGATAACAAGACCGGCTGTTTGGTTTTCATTCGTAACGTGAGATGATGCAAATTTTAAGTCCTTGATAGTAGCATTTAACGTATTACAAAAGAAACCGATATTTTTCTGTAAAGATTTATGGATTTGAAGATTAGATATCGTATAACCTCCACCATTAAAGCCACCTCTAAATTTGTATTCTTCCATACCGATTGGTAAGAAGCCAGTATCTGAAGTAACTTCTATTTTTAAGGTTGCACCAATAGTTCCATTACCATTTACATCATAGTAATCAGTTCTATTTGGATTTTCGTAACTTGCATTATCTTCGAAATCAAGACTTCGCGTCAATTTAAATCTTTCGGAGATAACGTCACTACTGGAAACTCCTTTAAGACTTCGATCACGAACGGCTAAACTTAAATCTACTAAATCTTCGATCGTTTGAATAGCCCCCTCTTGCACGACATTAAAAGTAAAATCAATAGGACTTCCTTGGTATGGAGCAATAGGTGTAACCCGTATTTTAACGGTCTTAGAAGTATTCGTTAGATCTTGAATAGTTAAGTTTAAAGTAATATTTTCATTTAGTAAACTTCCACCTTTAATAGTCTTAGTAACGGTGTCGCCTTCTTTAAAACTAAATTTAGGACTATCTACGACTGAAACTGTATAGGTTGTATCAAAATTATTAAAGTTCGTTCCATCGTTATTTTTAATTACTAAATTTAAATTAGTTTCAGTAGTTAAAATGACATCGAAATCACTTTTATTTGCTGTTCTTGGAAAGACAACTTGCGTAGCATTAGCGGTCGCCTCGAAATAAAATGATTCAGAAGTAAGTTCAACAGCAAATTGTCTTGAAAAAACGTATTTCGCATAAGTGACACCCGTAATTGTCAGTAAGCCAAGAACAATTGTCATTATTATTATACTTTTGGTTTTCTTTGCCATTAGAACTCACCTCCTTATTCTATACTTTTTTCTTTACTTTTTCTTTCTTATCAAATAAGTTCGTATTGGCTATAAAGAAGCCTACTAGAAAGATAGATAACAATATGAAGATACCTGCTGGGGTTTTGAAAAATAGGATAATGCTACCTAATTTACTTATTTTAAAAGCAAATTTTCCTTCGATATCATCAGTTTCGATAATTTCGATATCTTCGTCGTTATTAGCATCCCCTTTAGTGCGATATTCTTTTCGATTGTTCTTAGTTATTACTTCCGTGACACGGTGCGTTACAACTGCACCATCTTCATGAAAAGCAATAATATCCCCTACTTCGATGTTGTCATCTTCTTTTACAAAAACGACATCACCTGTACTTAAAGTAGGTTCCATACTTCCTGTTAAAACAATAAAATTTTTATAGCCGAAGAAACTAGGAGTCTTATCTTTCCAAATGATTTTTTCAGCCATAATAATTATACTGTAAAGTGCCACCAGGGCTAAGAATACCCAAAAAATAATTTTTACTACTTTTTTCACTTTTTTTGACATCAGTTAATCACTTGCGATCCTCTTAATTCAATAGTAATCTTGGCTTCTTGATTTACATAACGAAGATCATTGTCGGCACTATTCCAAATGATTTTCGCTTTGTATTTCCTAGTTGTTTCAGTTCCAAAAGGCATTCTTATATTACCTGTTTTACTATTCGTTATTGGTAATTCCTCTTCTTGAGTATCGTTAATATCGTAAATTTTAACTTGTAATGGAATTATAGAATCTACATCGACAAAGAAATAGTAGTCTAGTAATATTTCATTAGTCCTACCGGAATCGGTATTTAAAACATCAAAGGTGTATTCTATTTCATCACCCGGTTTCATCTTATCAGGTGTATAGGTAACTTTATCGTTACTTAGATTTAGTATAGGAACGGCTAAGACATCTTTATTTGCTTGTAAAGAACCAAGATATCTACTGTTTGTTTCATTAAAAGTAAAAAGATACAAAACCGAAACAAAAAAAATGGCATAAAAATATATTTTCTTTTTAAGCACAAGTTTCGTCATTGTATCTCTCCTCCTTTAAGCGATTTTTTGTTTAATCACGGAAGTAACTTCGATATTTGTATCAGTTATAACTGGATTTATAATATCTCCTTCTTCATTCCATTCCCAGTATATTTTGAGATTTGTTTTATCATCTGTCGTAAAGCCTGTATCTTGATTTGGTAAATCGATTGTTCCTTGTACCACGTTGTCTTCAATAGCAATTTTGGTACTATCGTTTACGTGGAATTCGGTTAAGTGAACATCTTCATCGATTTTTGATAGGTCAAATTGAAATTCGTAATCTAGGGCAACTTCAGTTTCACTAGGATCTATTTCTATTTCAAAGTAACCTTTAGAATTGGGAGCCATTTTACTATTGTAGGTATTAGCATTAGGACTTAATTCGAATTCAAAGGTCTCTCCTAAAACAACATCTACATCGTTTACTTTTACTTGGAAGTTGGCTACTCCAATTTGACTAGTCGACGAAGTAGTCGTTATATATCTTGCAAAAGTATAATTAGCAATAAAGAGGAAAGCGATGCAGCAATAGAATATCAAGAAATTTTTAATTCGTTTTTTTAAACGGTATCTTTTTCTATACATATTCTATCCACACCCCTTTCTTCTAATATTCGGTCGCTTTAATTTCCATATTTAGTTTGTAATAAGCATCGATATCCATTCCAACTTCGGTATCGTTTTCACCTTCAAACCATTTCCAATCTAGTATATAGACATCGTATTCTTTACTTGGTAGAGTTCTATTAAATTGTTCTATTTCATCGGCTGTTACCCATTCGTCCGCACTACCAATTAAGAATTTATCACTTTGTCTTAAACGATAACGCATTTTGATATTGAAATCGTTAGTTTCTATGGCTTTAATAGAATAGGTTATATTAAAGTTGTTATTGTTTCTTATTACAAATTGGTAAGAGTTTTCACTTAAAGGGGCTATTTTATTTTCGACAACTTCATAGTAGGTATTTTTGAAGATATTTAATTTAGTATCTACACCGTAATAAGTATCGTCGTCGAAGACTTCTACACCTTCTTTAGGTTCTTCTTCAGGTTCTTGTTCATTGCCACTTCCTACTTGGTTGTTCGAAGTTGAAGAACTACCACCTTGTCCAGGGTTTCGATTTGGTGAACACGATGATGGTTGATTGTTACAAGGTTCATTAGGTGGACATTGGCAATTATTTTCAATGAGGATATCGAAGATATCAACATTTCCTGTGGATATATGTAAATCTCGATGTTCGATATAACCAAAACTTGTACCAAAAAGGAATAAGAGAAGTAATAATATAATGATTATTATAATAGAAACTATAAATTTTCTTTCGTTATTGCGTTCGTATTCGTATTCTTCTTGTTCATCCATCTATCATCGATCACCACTTTTCTTCTTCGATTAAAACTCCCAGTAAAGACTATAAAGAGGTTATAACCTTTACTGGAAGTTTTTAAGCTTCCGGTTTTTATTATTCTTAAGCAATGTGTTGTTGTACTTTCAAAGTGATTGGTAATTCTATGCTTTCGTTAGTTTTTCCTACTTTTGTATCTTTCTCATTATTTAAATCACTATTTACCCATTTTAAAGTCAAATTAACTTTAACTTTACCATTTGTCTCAGTGAAAGCTGCTTTTCCTTGAAGTGGGATAATGAATGGTGAAGAACTAGTTCCTTGGCCAGTTATACCTGTAACAGTTTCTTCGTTACCTTCATCTTGAGCAACTGTAAGAGTAATATCTTCAGCACTCAATCCTAAGCCTGTGATAGTACTATCAAAGTCACTACCTTTTTCAACAACTAATTCTACTGCTGTTTCAGTATCCTTTAAGTCAACTTCTACGGCAGCAGTCATAGTTACATCTGGAGCAAGTTGTCCTGCTACTACGAATTCATTACTTTGGACTGTGAAAGGTAAACTAAGTTCAGTTTCTTCGTCGTTTTCATTTACTTTTACTGCCCATTTAGCAATTTCAACTGTAGCAGTTCCTGAGAAATCACTAGCGTAACGTGCATAAGTTCCACCTACGAAGTATAGTGAAATTGCAAATAACATCGCTACAACCATAGTTACTTTAACACTCTTTTTATTCATTTTTTCACCACCTTTCTTTTCAGTTTTGAATAATATCCTAGAATATTATTTTTATAAAAAGCATTACTGCTAATTATAAACCACTTTACTGTTTGTCTTGATTAATTCTTTGTTGTTCTTTCATTCGCTTATACTCTTCGAACTCTCTTCTTTCTTTTTCGTCTTCAGCGCGATATTTCTTTTCATCTTTCTTGTTGACTATGTATAAGACTGCAAGTCCAATAACTAAGATAACTAAAAGTACAAGTGCAAGGCCAATCGGTTGTTGCATAAACATTAAGAAGTTACCTAAGCCAGGAATACGCCAACTATATACACCTTCGACATCGTCCATTGCTACTAAATTAGCATCTTCGGCATTGTTGTTATCACCTTTAGTTTTGAAATACTTTTGACCTTCTTCGTAAACGATATCGATAATACGGTGGGTCGTTACTGTATTTGCTTCGTTACGGAAAGCGATTACATCGTTTTCCTTTAGAGTGGAAGTATCCACGACTTTAACAAAAACTAAGTCTCCAGCATAAATAGATGTTTCCATTGAACCTGATAAGACAATCATCGGCTTATAGCCAAAGACATCTGGAACAGCATCAGGATTTGTGTTTGCTTTAAATAGAATTATTCCTGCGACCATAAAGATGCAAAGCACTATTACTAAAAGGATGCTCTTTATTAACATCCCTACTTTAAAGTGTTTTTTTGTTTTTTTCTTTTCCATATTATTCACCATACCCTACTATCTTTATTCTACAAAATTCGACCCCCCCCCGTCAATAGTTTGGACAAAAAAAAGCGCCAAAAAATAAGAGAGACCATAAACACTATGAATCTCTCTTGGTACTAAAAAATAGTACACTTAATTCTATGTTTGCGAATTTTTAAATATAACTTTTGGGGTTAGAGTTGAATATTTTTTCTCTTTTCGCTATAATAAAGAAAGGATACGAAAGGTGGTTTATTCATGAAGAAAAAAGAAAATGTTAAAGAAGAAAAACCAAAGAAGAAAATTCAACCGATCATTATGAAACTTATGGTTCTTATCGCTCTCATCTGTAGTGCGTTTCTTATATATAATATATCTTTAATAAGAAGTGCTGAACCTGTTATATGTTACACCTTGATGGGAATTTTAGGAGTTATCGATCTTATCTACATCATATATTTAATCGTGGTGTTGAAAAAGAAGAAAAAGAAAAAAAGAATTGCTTTCTTTATATTTATTGTTCTCTATATCTTGATTAGTGTTCTTGGAAGTATAGGTATTCAGTACTTGTATTCGAGATTTTCTAGTACTAGCAAAGAGTTTATTACTTACTCGACAAGTCTAGTTACTTTAGTAGATAGTCCTCTAAATAATGAAAATGACGTCAATAATTTAAATTTAGGAATCATCTCTGATAAAGAGGCAGTCGAAGAATATAAAATTGCTCAAGAAATGATTAACGAACACGATTGGAGTAATAAGAATTCTATTAAAGAGTACGAAGATTTCCCTAGTATGTTAAATGCCTTATTCAATAACGAAGTAGATGCTATCTTCCTTGCTCGAAACTATGCTACTAAGTTCCAATCAATTCCGGGTTTTGAAAATATTGCCGATACTACTAAAGAAATCGCATTCAAAGAAGAAACATTACGAAATGAAGATTCGCTTACCATAGCGGAAGGTGATAAAAAAGCTTCCGTTACTGAACCATTTACTATATTGTTGATGGGAGTCGATTCTGAAATAAATGGTATGGATAAAAGTGCGGCCTTTAATGGAGATTCATTGGTACTAGTTACTTTCAATCCTAAGACTTTGACGGCTACGACTGTAAGTATTCCAAGAGATTCTTATGTACCAATTATGTGTTTTGCAGGACATAAGGAAAATAAGATTACGCATGCGGCTTGGTATGGAGCAAGTTGTATGATTAAGACAATCGAAAACTTTACAGGTATTAAAATCGATTACTATGCTAAAGTTAACTTTAAGGCTGTCGTCAGTATCATCGATGCTTTAGGAGGAGTCGATGTCGATGTCGAATATAGTTTCTGTGAGCAAAATAGTAATCGCCAATTTGGTGACAACATGGTGTACGTTACTAAAGGTTTTCAAACTTTGAATGGTGAACAAGCCCTTGCCTATTCGCGTAACCGTCATACTTGGCCTAATTATTGTGCTAAAGAATGGAATCAGGGTCAACGAAGTGATATCATTAGAGGACTTCATCAACAAAAAGTTATTCAAGCAATTTTGGCTAAAGTAAAAGATATTAAGAGTGTCGATAAAGTATTGGAACTTTTCGATTTAATCAGTATGAACCTCGATATGAATATGTCCACGGATGATATCTTATCTCTATATAGTGTATTTAAGGATATAATTGCTAAAGGTTACAGTGAATCAGGAGAAGTTGTCTCTTTCCAACCATTGTTCTTAAAGACAAGTGACCAGATGATTTACGATGAGTCGATGCAGTTAGTTTTGTCCGATCAAATTATTAATCAAGGGAGTTTGGATGATGTCGTCCACGCTATGAAGGTTAATTTAGGATTAGAAGATGCAAAAGTTATCAAAACTTTCACTTTCTCGATTAATTCTCCTTATGAACAGGAAATGATTGGTAATGGTAAGTATAGTGGTACAAAGTTATATGCCTTGTTACCTGATTTTACTGGTATGAGTAAAGCAAATGCCGCTAGTTGGGGACAACAAAATGGAATTACAATCGTCTTCTCTAATAATTCGAATGGGGCGGTCGTAGGTCAAAATTATCCGGCTAAGAAAAGGTTAGATTTAATTCCTAATAGGACGGTTACCTTGACTCTTGCCGAAGATAGTAAACCTAGTACAGGTACTACAAATAAAATAGATTGCTCAGTCGATAGTGAAAATAGTGCTTGTAAGATACCTAATTTTGTCGGTAAGACTAAAAGTGATGTAAATACTTGGGTTAGCAAATTAAAAGGTGTTACGGTTAAATATAACGAAGTAAGTGTTGCTCTAGCAAATGGAAATAAGGTTGGAACGATTATTAAACAAAGTATTGCGGAAGGAACTTTCATTAAAGGTACTAAAGAGATTACTTTAACGATTGTAGTCGCTGATAACGAAGAGGAAAAACAAAAGCCAACGGAAACTCCTACACCAACGACACCGCCGACAACAGAACCAGAAACTAGTCCAGAACCTGCAACTAAACCTAATGAAGAAGATACCACGGATTAAATCCGGTGGTATTTTTTTTTAGTTAAAGAAAAAGAGGACTAGCCTCTATTCGCGATGATTTCTTCAATTTGTTCTAAAGAAAGATTGGTATACTTAGCAATTAGTTCATTTGAAAGGTTATCTTCGTGCATTTTAAATACTATTTCTTCTTTGGTTTCTTGAGAGCCTTGTTCAAGTCCTTCTTTTTTGGCATCATCTAGTTGCACCTCATGAATCCATTCTTTCTCTTCTTCATCAGATAAGTCACTTAAGATGAATGCATCACTTGATAAATTCTCAAGATGTTTCTCTACTTCTTTCAAAATTTCGTTCCCCTCGCTTATCTCTTTTAATTCTTCCTTCTTAGTTGTTACTAACATTAACAATGCTCGCTCTAAGGAAGTTAACTTTTCTTTAGTATACCACTTCCTTTGAACTTTGTTAAGATTTATGTGCAAAATCACAGGACTAACTGGATAATTGTTATAACTATCCTCTTCCTTTAAGATAAACTTAGAGATAATCTTATCTTCCTTAACAACTGGACGATCTAAATAGTCAAAGTTTATGACATATACCGGTATAAAATCATCACTTCTCTTAGGCACTACTTGCGAAGA